>NZ_BAAAZH010000002.1:0-80208 GCF_039536805.1 Nocardioides fonticola
CTCAGAGGTCATCACCGACCTCCTGTTGCACTGACCGCCCGAAAGCGCCCCGGTCAGCCGGGGAAACCTGATGTTGTGGGCCGAAACTTCGCCCGACAACATGAGGTTTCGCCCCTCAAGTGGCGCGCCGCGCGTCCTCAGCTGAGCGTGGCGATAACGAGCAGGTCGACGGCGATGACGCCGACCAGGACGCCGAGCATGAGGCCGACCTGGGCGCGCACCGGACGGCCTGAACGCGCCACCGTGTGGTTGAGCTGGATCCCGAGGATGGCCACGACGGCGCCGAGCGCACCCTGGACCAGCACGAGGGCGAGCAACGGGGTGAAGGTGAGGGCGAGGAGTGCCCGCCGCTGCGGCGGCCCGGTCGGGATGTCGACCCCGCCCGCCGTCACGAGAGGGTAGGGGTTGAACACGCGGGTGCGCACGCGTGCCTCGATCGGACCGTCGGTGCCGGGCAGCGTCACGCGGTTGCGCAGTAACCCGTGCGGGGTGATGGGCCGGCCGTCGAGGGTCAGGCGCGGACCCTTCCAGGCGAAGAACTCGACGGCGGTCTCGCCGACCACACCGGGAATCGAGACCGGAAGGGCGCCCATGCGCTCAGCCTGGCATGGGGTGCCGCTGGTCGCCAGCTGGTGCGGTCGTCCTCCTCCGTTCGCCGCTCGGGCTGCTGGGCCCCGACAACGATCGTTGTCGTCGTCGCTCGTGGTGAGGGTGGAGGGCAGGACGGCGCTGGCGGAGTTCGTCCGCGGACCCGGTTCCGGCGTGACAACCAGTGACGCGATGTCGATGCTCGGGCTCGCCCGGTGCGCGGCGGTGTCGCGAGCCGGGGCAGCGTGAGGTCACGAGACGACGAGGATGGAACGGAACATGGGGACACGCACCTGGATGCGGGTGGTACTGACCGGAGCCGTCGTCTCGCTCACCGCCGCTGCCCTCGGCGGCACCAGCCCGGCCGAGGGCGCCGACGGTCCGACCGTGGCGCAGTACGCCTGCCAGGGAGCGACGGGGTACGCGGCCTCGGTGCCGGTGGCGGTCGACTACCTGGCCTATGAGCCGAATCGCTCGGCGATCGCGACCGTCCGGGTGGGGCTGACCACGCCCATGGGGCCGGTGCCCGCAGACGCCGGCACCATCGAGGCCTGGATCTCAAATGCCTTTACTGGCTTTACCGTCGACACCTACGACCCCGTGGCAGGTGGCTACATTCCCAACGGTTCAGCTGCGCCGAGCGGCAGCGCGCGGACCGCGATCGCGATCCCCAAGGTCGTGACTTCGAACGGCAGTCTGAAGGCTGCCCGGTTTACCCCTGGCGCCGACTCGGTGTATTGCGGCGTGTACGCGCGGATCCTCAACGCCGCCAACGGCTCCGGGCCCGTGGACCAGATCGCCGGCCCCACCCAGCCCTGACCCCCGATCCGCCTGGCACGCGTCCGGTGCGGGTGCCGACACGATGAGGAACGAACCGACCATGGGACGACGTAGGACCCTGCGAGGCGGGCTGGCTGCCGCTGCCCTCTCGCTCACCGCCGCGGCCTTCGGTGGCACCAGCCCGGCCGAGGGTGCCGACGGGCCGACCGTGGCGCAGTACGCCTGCCAGGGGGCGACGGGGTACGCGGCCTCGGTGCCGGTGGCGGTCGACTACCTGGCCTATGAGCCGAATCGCTCGGCGATCGCGACCGTCCGGGTGGGGCTGACCACGCCCATGGGGCCGGTGCCCGCAGACGCCGGCACCATCGAAGCCTGGATATCGCGTGGCGGTTCCCAGGACGACTTCACGACGTACGACCCCGTCGCAAGGGGATACACGCCCAACGGTTCAGCTGCGCCCAGCGGTAGCGCTCGAACCGCGATCACGATTCCCAAGATTGACACTCCACTCGGAACTTTGAAGGCTGCCCGCTTCACGCCCGGCGCCGACTCGGTGTACTGCGGCGTTTACGCGAGGATCCGGAACAACTTCAATGCGTCCGGGGCCGTGGACCAGATCGCCGGCCCCACCCAGCCCTGAGTACCACCGCCGGGCACCCCGTCGTCCGGACGGCGCCCGCCCGCTACGGTCGGCGGATGGAGGAAGCCGTGACGGATGCGACGGGCGGGCCCGCCGCTGGGCTGGTGGCCGACGCGCCCACCAAGCCGGTCGCCGAGCGGCTGGTCGAGGCTGCGATCGAGGCGCTCGGCGAGCTCGACGTCGCTGCACTGCTCACCGCGGTCGGGGTGCGCGAGATCGCCCGGCGAGCGGGAGCCAGCACCACCGGCGTCTACACCCACTTCGGCTCCCTCGCCGGGCTCGCGGACGCCGTCGTGGCACGGGTCTTCGACCCCGGTCAGGGCCCGGCGGAGGACATCAGCGGCCTGCTGGGCGTGATCGCCGACTCGCACTTCCCGCTGGAGACCGGCTACGCCTACCACTCGGCCGAGTTCCAGCGCCTGACGAGCGACCCCGCGTTCCGCATCCGCATGGGGCTGTGGGCGCTCGGCGGCCCCGCGGTCACCAGCGCGTACCACCACTACCTGCGCAGCATCGACGACCGCCTGATGGTCGCGGCCGGCGCGCTGTTCGCCCGGTGGGGCCGGGAGGTGCGCCCGCCGTTCGACGTCGCCTCCTTCGTCGCCGCCCAGGTGGCCCTCCTCAACGGCACGACGGTGCGGCACCTGGTCGAGCCGGAGACCTTCGGCATCGATCACTTCAAGCGGGCCGCCAGCACCCTGACCTACTTCCTGCTGCGCGTTCCCGGCGACCGTCATGACGTCGACGACCGGCTGACCGAGGTGAACTACTACCCGCTGGACGCCGCGGCGACCCGCGAGCTCACCGACCGCACCCGCGCGATGCGGGCCCGGGTGCTGCACGCCGCCGCCGAGCTCTTCCACCACGTCGGTTTCGAGCGCACGACGATCGCCCAGATCGCCTCCCACGCCGACACCAGCACGACCTCCGTCTACGACCACTTCACCACCAAGGCCGGGATCGCGGCAGCCCTGTTCCGGCACCAGGCGGCCCTCCATCTGCCGGGTCCGGACGCGGTCGACCACGGGTCGGTCGACCTCGTCGACCATCTGACCGCCCTCGCCGAGTTCGTCCGGGAGCGCGCCGGCTACGCGGGCCCCTACCTCTACCACGTCACCGCGGGCACGACCGAGATCGAGGACCCCGTGCAGTCGACGCTCGAGGAGCTCCTGCGCCGCGCGGGCCACTCCGACCCGCGGACGGCCGCCGAGGTCGTGCTGATCGCCCTGATCCGCCGCGTGCTCACCCACCCCGGCCGCCCGGCGCGCGAGCATGCCGAGGCCGTCGTCGCCCTGCTCGCCCTGCCCCGCTGAGCCCGCACCGCGCGGCCAAGGGGACGCCGTCCGACGTCACGCCATCGGCGATCTCCGTGCCCCTGGTCGAGGTCGTCGAGCTGGGCGAGGGCCACGCGTGGAGCCTGTGCCGGCGCCGGGGGAGCACCGTCGGCGACGTGACGGGCACGCTCGAGCGGGCACTCGGCGTCCCGGTCACCACGCGCGCCTTGGGCACCGTCGAGCGGGTGCTCGCCCGCGCGGCCGCGCTCTTGTGAGGCTGCCTACGCTGATCGGCATGACCGCTCCCGACCCTGAGCGCGTCCACGCCGCCAGTGCGGCCTGGATCTACGTGCCCTCCGACGCCGTCGAGGTGAGCACCCCGGAGTACCGCTTGGTGCGCTACCCGAGCTGGATGGAGGCCGGCGTCGAGCTGGTCTGGCTCGGTCCGCTGCGACGCACCGTGCGGCTGGTGGTCGAGGAGGTCGTCGAGATCGCCACCGGCTGGGACGTCGACCACCTGACCTGGTGGGTGCGCGGCGGCCACCCCGGGGAGTTCGAGCGGGAGGTCCTGCGCCGCGGCGCGACGCTGAAGGAGGAGGTGCAGGTGCTCGCCGCCCCGATCGCGACCGCGCTCGACCTCCTCGATCCGCCGGACGACGTCGTCGTCACCGAGGTTGCCGGGCTCGCCGACCTGCGTGCCGCCACCGACGTCGGCGCCGCGGCCTTCGGCACCGCGCCCCTCGACGACGATCAGCTCACCGACGCGCTGCGGGCGATGACCGAGATGCCCGAAGCGCCCTGGTTCCTGGCCACGCGCGGCGGCGCGCCGGTAGGAATGGCCGGTGCCACCCTGGCCGGCGACGTCGTCCGCCTCTGGGGCGGCGGCGTGGCGCCGGAGGCCCGGGGCCACGGCGTCTACCGGGCCATGCTCGCGGAGCGCCTGCGATGGGCGCGCGAGCGCGGCGCCGACCTGGCCCTGGTGAAGGGACGGGTCGCCACCAGCGCACCGATCCTGCGGCGAGCCGGCTTCACCGCCTACGGCACCGAGCGTGGGCTGCGGATGCCGCTGCGCTGACTGGCAGCCGGATGAAGCCCGTCAGCCGACCGCCACCTGCTCGCGTCGGCGTCCGACCCGACGCGCGGCCGACCGCGCGGCCACGTATCCCGCGGGCGCCTTCACCAGCAGCTCGAGGTTGCGGGCGGCGACGTCGCCGCGCAGGTCCTCGGTCTGCGCCTGCCAGTCGTTGGCGGCCAGGTCGCGGGAGAGCCCGGCGAGCGCCAGCACCGAGTCGGTGCGGTTCGCGCCGTCGATGAGGCCCGCGTGGTCGAGCATCGTGGTGAAGATCGACAGCGTGCCGTCGGCGTTGTCGGCCACCTCGATGATGCGCGACTGCTGCGGCCAGTCGATGTGCGAGGCGGTGTTGATCTCCCACAGGCCGGTGCCGTCGGCCCGGGTACGCGCCCACACCTGGTTGG
Organism: Nocardioides fonticola; assembly: GCF_039536805.1. NCBI lineage: Bacteria > Bacillati > Actinomycetota > Actinomycetes > Propionibacteriales > Nocardioidaceae > Nocardioides > Nocardioides fonticola. The sequence continues at coordinate 4,759 of NZ_BAAAZH010000002.1, forward strand.
TGTGGGTGTGCCCGTTGACCCAGGCGATCACGCAGTCGTGGGCGAGCAGCTCGGCGAGCACCGCCGGCCCGAGCACGCGCTGTCCGAGCTGGCCGCCGGTCGCGATGAGCGGGTTGCCCATCGTGTCGGAGGTGTGGTGGCTGAAGACCATGACCAGCCGGTCGGCCGAGTCGGCGAGCACGCGCTTGAGCCAGGCGAACTGGGTGGCGTCGATCGAGCCGTCGGCGTAGCCGTTCGGGTTCACGGTGTCGAGGACGACGCCGCGGACGCCGTCGCGGTCGAAGGTGTAGTACGCCGTCCCCTTCGCGCGGTTCTCGGCGGTGAAGCCGTGCCCGACGGGCAGTCCGGACGTCGTGAAGTGCTCCTCGACGACCTGCTTGCGGCTGAGCAGACGGCGATCGCGGTCGGGGGTGACCAGGCGGACGCCGACCGACAGGGCGAGCAACCCCTGGAGCGAGGCGACGTCGCCGCGCAGCAGCTGCAGCAGATCGGCCTGCGAGACGCCGGGCGGCAGGGTGGTGATCTTGAGCGGACCGGTGGCCAGGGCGGTGAGGTGCAGGGTGGAGTCGGGGAAGTTGCCCTGCATCAGCCCGTCGTGGTTGCCGAAGGCCGTGAACCACTCCATCTCCAGACCCTGCGCGGTGAACGTGCGGCGGCAGGCGTCGAGCAGTCCGCGCACGAGCGGGAAGCCGAAGCGCTTGCGGGCGATGTCGCGCGCACCGAGCAGCGGCTGCCCGTCGGGGTGCCAGTACCGCGTGTCGTAGTAGAGCGGGTGGGTGTCGCTGACGCCCTCGTAGCGCTGACGGCTGCCGGAGTCGGGGGTGACGTCGCCGCCGTCGAGGAGATCGATGTTCCAGCGGATCTCGTTGTACTGCGAGTTGTCGGAGTTGTCGCCGGTCTGGATGGCGAACGCCAGCGGGCGTCCGGTCACCGGCCCGACCCGCTGCGCGTTGACCGCCTGCACCATGGCCTCCGCGACGTGCGCGCTGAGCATCTCCTGCGGTCGGTAGCAGGAGGTCAGCAGGCCGGGCACGGGATCGCCGGGGCGCGACTGGTCCTCGAACCGGTCGAGGAACTCCAGTCGCGCGGGCGACTGGGTGTCGATGATGTGGATGTCGGTGAGCTGCACGAACGCCGAGACGCTGCGCCGCACCGTGGCGCGGTCGACGGCCGCCGCGGCCCCGAGCTCGGTGCGGACGACGTGCGGCTCGCCCGGGGCGACGAGCACCGGGCGCCAGCCGGAGGAGGAGGGCGTACCGCGCACCAAGGTGCGCCCCAGCGTGGCCGGGCCGTCGTCCCGGCGGCGCGCGAAGGCCGCGGTGAACCACTGGGGGAGGAAGGACAGGAGGGGGAGGGAGGCGCCGGTACCCAGCAGCCCGCGACGGGAGATACCCATAGGGGCACCTTAGGGCACATGTGACGGCCGTCACGCCACGTGCCATTCACGAGGCCCACACGGGACGGCCACCTCGGGGCCCTCGCATGTTGCTGCGCCGCTCCTAGCGTGACGGTACGTGGAGACGAACCTGACGAACCTGCGTGAGCTGCCCCGCACCGGCGATCGCCTCCGGGTGCTCGTGGTCGCCGAGTCCTTCCTGCCTCAGATCAACGGGGTCACGAACTCCGTGCGCCGGGTGCTCGAGCACCTGGCGGAGGAGGGCCACGACGCCCTCCTCGTCGCGCCGACCGGCCCCGAGACCTACGCCGGCTTCCCCGTGCTGCGGGCCCGCGGGGCGTGCCTGCCGTTCTACCGCGACTTCCGCCTCGGCCTGGAGACCCGTCGGCGTCTGCGCGTCGTGATGGCCCGCTACCGGCCCGACGTCGTCCACGTCGCCTCGCCGGCGACCCTCGGCTACCAGGCCGTCCGCGCCGCGGAGGACCTCGGCATCCCGACGGTTGCGATCTACCAGACCGACCTCGTCGGCTTCGCCGAGCGCTACGGCATCGCCGGCGGCGCGCGGGCGATGTCGACGCTCACCCGCCGCATCCACGCGCGGGTCGACCGCACGCTCGCGCCCTCGACGGCCAGCCTCACCCAGCTCGCCGGCCTCGGCGTCCCGAACACCGCCCTGTGGCCGCGCGGTGTCGACCTCGTCGGCTTCGATCCGGCGCGCCGGGACGACGCCGTCCGCGCGTCGTTGCTCGGCGATCGTCCCGACCGGCTGCTCGTCGGCTACGTCGGTCGCCTGGCACCGGAGAAGGAGCTCGAGCTGCTGCGGGTGATCGACGCCGACGACCGCTACCAGCTCGTGCTCGTCGGGGGCGGACCGGAGGAGCAGCGGCTGCGCGAGGAGCTGCCCGGCGCGGTGTTCCCCGGCGTCCTGCACGGCGAGGAGCTCGGCGCCGTCTACGCCTCCCTCGACGTCTTCGTGCACACCGGTCGCCACGAGACCTACTGCCAGTCGGCCCAGGAGGCGTTGGCCTCCGGCGTCCCGGTGGTCGCGCCGCGGGCCGGCGGGCCGATCGACGTCGTCACCGACACCGTCACCGGGTTCCTCTACGAGCCGGGGGACGCCGAGGAGCTCGCCGAGCACGTCGACCGGCTCGCCCGCGACCCGCTGCTGCGCCGTCGCATGGGGCTCGCGGCGCGGCGCAGCGTGCGCAGCCGCTCCTGGTACGCGGTCAACTCCTCGCTGGTGGCCCACTACCGCGAGGTCTGCGGCCGACCTGCCGAGGCGCTGCCCGCCGCCGGCTGACGCCGCCCCGAGCGGCCCCGGCCTACCATCGCCGGATGCGTCGTTCTCGGGTCCTGGTCCTCGTGCTGCTCCTCGCCGGAGTGATGGCGGCGTCGGCCGTGCTGGCCGCCCGGCTGTGGCCAGAGGGTGAGTACGGCCACGACCTGCGTCGCTACGGCGACGCCGACGGCGTGGCCACCCGGTTCGGTGATCTCGGGTCCGGCCACGTGCTCGCGATCGGCTCGCCCGACAGTCACCGGATCCTCGTGCAGTGGCGCGATCCGGACGGGTCCGGGTGGACCGCGCCGCAGCTCGTGTGGAACGAGCGCGCCGTCGCCTTCGACAACACCCTGCGCACCGGCGACGGCGTCGCGGTGATCCAGCAGGCGTTCACCACCGACACCTCGGACGACACCGAGGCCAGCGCCCACTGGGTCGCGATCGTCTGCCGGGCCTCAGCGCTCTCGTGCTCCGCCTCGCGACTCGCCGGCTCCGCCCGGCCGGCCCAGGTGGCACCCGACGGCAGGCACGCGCTGCTCGCGTCCGGCGAAGGAGGCGTATGGGTGTGGGAGCCGGACGCGGGGATCCACCGCGTCCCGTGGCAGGGTGGACGGGACGCCGCTGCCCTCGCCGGTCCGGCGCTCGCCCCCGACGGAGGCCTCCGGTTGGTGACCTCCAGCCCGGCGCGGGGAGCCTGCACCTTCCGCCTCTGGTCGGCTGAACCGGGTACCGCGGCCTTCCGGCCGGTGGCCCTTCAGCGAGGGCGACTGCGAGGCGCGGCGCGATCGGAGTGCCGCACCTACCTCGACTCCGATCCCGGGCTCTGGAGTCCGGCCTGGATCGCCGTGCACCCGAGTGACCATCGGGCCCCCGACTTCTGGTTCGAGCGCACCGCGGCCGGGTGGCGCGCCACCGCCGTCGACCCCTCCGGTCTCGACGCCGTCGACGTCCCCCGCGGCTGCTGCGACACGGTCGTCGGGGCCTTCATCCACGGAGCCGACGTCGCGGTCGGCTCGCCCGACGGCCGCTCGCTGCGCCTCCAGGTGCATCGGCGCGGTGAGGATCGGTGGGGCCCTCCGGTCACGGTGGGCACGGCGCCGCGCCGGGTGGCGTGCGATCTGCCCGACGTCTCCGAGGTCGGCGACGGTGCCGCCGTCGTGCTCGGGTGCCGGGAGGCCGGCGATGCCCGCGGCGTGCTGGTCGCCGTCAGCGCCGATCTGGAGTCGTGGCGGGCCCGCTACGTTCCCGACGTGACGAACGAGGTGCTCACCGACGACGAGGGTCGGTTGGTGGTCGACGACCTCAGGTGGTCGCCCGAGGACGGCTGGAGCGACGGCGCCTAGCCGATGACGGCCGCCGCCTCGGTCACGTCGTCGACCAGGTGGATCTCGCGCGCCATCGGCCGGTCGCGGGCCAGGGCGTGCAGCAGCGGCCACGCCGGCACCTCCTGCGTCCAGTAGCGGTGACCGACGAGCACCATCGGCGCCACGGCCTCCCCGGTGGCGTAGTAGTTCTCGCAGGCGTCCTGGAAGACCTCCTGCACCGTGCCGGCGGCGCCCGGCAGGAAGACGATGCCGCCGTCGCACATCTCCAGCAGGATCGCCTCGCGGATCGCGTTGCGCAGGTACTTCGCGATCGCGCTCGCGAACAGGTTCGGCGGCTCGTGGCCGTAATGCCAGGTCGGGATGCCGAGACTGTCGCCGCCGTCGGGCCACCGCTCGAGGACGGCGCGCGCACCGGCGACCCACGCGTCGATCGAGGGCCGGAAGGACGGCGTCTCCGCCAGCAGCGGGAGCGCCTCGGTGACGGCGTCCAGCCCGTGTGCTGCCAGCCGGCCACCGAGGTTGGCGGCCTCCATCGCGCCCGGCCCGCCACCGGTGGCCACGACGTGCCGCGCACCGAGCAGCGCGCCGAGCCGGGCGGCGTCCGCGTAGTCGCGGCTGTCACGGGCGAGGCCGTGACCGCCCATCACGCCGACGACGCGGCGTCCGCTCGCGCGCACGTCGGCGATCCACGCCTCGAGTGCCTGGTCGATGGCGTGGTCGTGCAGCGCGCCCGTGAGGGCGGCCGCCGGGGTGCGCGGCCTCGACGCCCACGCGTAGGCGCGGGCATCGAGGCTCTCGGCGTAGACCGGGGTGTCGTACAGCTCGTCGGCCGTGTAGAGCCGGGTACGCAGGACGTCGAGCGGTTCGGCGGCGATGCTGCCGTCGAGCAGGTCGGCGGCATCGGCCCGGCACAGGCCCGACGACGGTTCGACATGGGTGACGCGGCCTCGGGTACGCACGCGCCCACTCTGCCCGATCGTGGGCCCGATCGCCGGTGTGGCGAGGGTGTCACCAGGCCGCGCCCAGCACCTCCCCGTACAGCGCCTCGCCGTCGACGTCGAGACCCTTGCCGGCGAACCAGCGCGCCATCGTCAGGCAGTCGCGATGCAGCAGGTCGGCCCCGTGCGGGTTGGCGATCAGGTCGACGATCTGCGGCAGATCGATGATCACCAGCCGCTCGCCGGCCGCGAGCACGTTGTAGGGCGAGAGGTCGCCGTGCACGAGCCCGGCCTCGGCCATCACCAGCATCGCGTCGCGCAACTGCTCCCACCATCTGGCGAGCAGGGCGGGTGTCGGCCGGGTCTGGGCCAGCCGCGGGGCGGTGACCGGTCCGTCGTCGCCCTCGAGGTGGATCCACTCCATCAGCAACTCGGTGCCGTCGATCTGCACCGGATAGGGCACCGGGACGCCGAGCTGCCAGAGCCGTCCGAGCGCCTGCCATTCGGCCCAGGCCCACTGGCCGGCGGCGACCTCCCGGCCGTAGCGGCTGCCGCGTTCGATCGCGCGAGCGTCGCGGCTGCGGCGCACCCGACGGCCGTCGGTGTAGACCGCCGAGCGGTGGAAGTCGCGATGCTCGGGGCTGCGGTAGCGCTTGGCCACCATCGTGACGGCGAGTCCGGGCACCTCGTCGGCGTCCGGGAGACCGCGATGCAGCAGGTGGGCGTCGGCCTCCTTGCCGGTCTTGAGGACGCCGAGTTCGGTGTCGACCGCGCCCTGGGAGGTCACCACCCAGTCGGGGCGGGGCTCGGGTCCGCGGCACAGCGGTTGGACGGCGAGCCAGGTCGACCAGCGCTGGTCGGGACCGAGGTCGTCGAGGGCCTCGAAGTCGAAGCGGAAGGAGGGCCGCAGGTCGTCGGGGTCAGCGGCGTCGGCGTCAGAGGGGTCGGGGTCGTGCGGGGTCGGATCGGAGATCACGCGGGGTTCGCTTTCGGGAGAGTGCGGATGCGGACGTGGTGCAGCGGACCGTCATGGCTCTGCTCCTCTCCTCGGTGGCGCGTGCCCCTCACGTGCCGACGCCGCCCAGCCTGCAGGAGGCGGGGCGGCGTCGGCGAACGATTTTCGGCCGTCGGGCCGGTTCGGGCGTGTCCGGTCAGGCGGCGACCGTGGTGGTGATCGGCAGCTGGAGCTCGGCGACGCGCTCCCAGGCGTCGTCGATGTGCACCACCGCACGGCCGTGGCGGTGCAGCAGGGAGCTGGCGATGCCGGCCCGGTAGCCCGAGCGGCAGTGCACCCACAGCTCGCCGTCGGGCAGCTCGTCGGCGCGCACCTCGACGTCCTGCACCGGCAGGTGGATCGCACCGGGCAGGTGTCCGGCCTCCCACTCGTCGCGCTGGCGGACGTCCACGACGACGCGCGGGTGCGCGGTGGCGTCGGCGGTGTCGGACTCGACGGCGAAGGCGGTCCAGTCGGCGCGGCGGTAGCTGGCGGTCAGGGCGCGGGCGGCGGTGCCGGGGGAGACGACGTGGGTGGCGACGTCGTCGATGCCGATGTCGGCGAGGTCGCGCAGGGCCGCGTCGAGCAGGTCGGGGGTGTCGGAGAGGACGACGATGTCGTCGTTCCACGGCACCAGCCAGCCGACGTAGGTGGCGAACTGGGTGCCGTACTCGACGCTCACCGAGCCGGCGAGGTGTCCGTCGGCGAACGCGCTGCGGGAGCGCAGGTCGATGATCCACGAGCCGCCGAGGACGGCGTCGGTGACCTGCGCGGCGGTGACGGGACGCGCGGCGCGCGGGGTGGCGCGGCCGGCGCCGGCGCGGTTCAGGGGTGCCATGTGGCGGTAGTAGCGGGGGATGGGGCCGAAGCCGGCGAGGAGTTCGCTCACGAAGGTCTCCCGGTCGAGGATGAGGGCGGGGTTGGCCGAGTGCTGGTCGGCGAGCGTGACGATCTCGCCGACCCGCGTACACGTGGACGTCGAGGCGCAGAAGCTGCCGAAGCCGTGGGTCGGCAGCAGCCGGGTGGCGGGGTCGAGGCCGGCGAGCACCTGGGCGCTGGCCCACTGCATGCCGGCCAGGTCGGCGGCGAGGCGGGGATCGACGAGGTCGGTGCGACCGACGGTGCCCTGGAGGAGGCTGCCGCCGCTCAGCAGGGCGCCGGGGGCGTCGTGCGGGCCCGGTTGCTGGGGGCGCACCAGGAACGACTGGTGGTGCCGGGTGTGCCCCGGCGTGGCGATGACCTCGACCTCGAGGCCGCCCACCGGGACGACGTCGCCGTCGCGCACGCCGACCCGCTCGAAGTCGACCTGCTCGCCCGCGGAGAGGAGGTAGTCGGCGCCGTGGCGGCGGGCGAGCCCGAGGGCGCCGGAGACGTAGTCGTTGTGGATGTGGGTGTCGGCGACGGCGGTGATCTCGACCTGGGCACGCTCGGCGGCGGCCTCGACCGCCCGGGTGTCGCGCGGGGGATCGACGACGATCGCGCGACGGCCGTCGTGGACGAGGTGGCAGCGGTTCCCGAGGTGCGGGACCTCGACGGCGACGATCTCCACGCGGAACTCCCTCAAGTCGATCTGATTAGTGGCTTTAAGGTAACACCGGGTGGCGCGCGACGGCAGCCGCCGCGCGTGGCACTACCGTGCGGCTCGTGGCGATCCGGTCCGTGCTCGCGGCGCTGCTCGCCGTCCCGTTGCTCCTCACCCCCGCCTCCGGGCGAGCTGCCGCCACCACGACCCCGGTCGACCCCTACTTCCCCGATGACGGCCAGCGCGGGCTCGATGTCGTCCACTACGACATCGCGGTGCGTCACGACCCCCGCGTCGGCCGCCTCGCCGGCCGCGCGACCCTTGCCGTGACCGCTCGGACGACGCTGCGCACCGTGCACCTCGACCTGTGGCTGCCGGTGCACCGTGTGCGCGTCGACGGCCGCGAGGTGTCGTGGCGCCAGGAGGCCGGCGACCTCGCGATCCGCCCACCGCGGGCCTGGCAGTGCGGCTCCTCGCATCGGGTCGAGGTCGCCTACGCGGGCCGTCCCGGACGCGTGGGCCCATCCTCTGAACGCCCCTTCGTCACCGACGGCGTCGAGAGCGTCGTGGCCGGCGAACCCCATGCCGCCGCGTGGTGGTTCCCCGCCGACGACCGGCCGACCGACCGGGCGCGGGTCGATCTGCGCATCACCGTGCCCGCCCGCGGCCGGCTCACCTCGATCAGCGGCGGTCGGCTGCTCGCGCAGACCCGTGCCGGCGACTGGCGGACCCGGCACTGGCGCTTCGTCGACCCGGTCGCCCCCTACCTGGTGCTCCTCGCCGTCGGGCCCTACCGCGAGCGGGTCACGCGGGCGCTGGGGCGGCCGATGCGGATCGCCGTCAGCGGCACTCTGCCGGCGGCGCGGAGGCGCAGCGCCCTCGACCTGCTCGGCCGCACACCGGAGGCCGTGCGGTGGCTCCAGCAGGTGCTGCGGACGCCGTACCCGTTCGCCGACCTCGGCGGCGTCGTCACCGGCCTCGACCTCGGCTTCGCCCTGGAGACCCAGACCCGGCCGATCCATCCGGCCGTCGTCCCCGATCCGCTGCCGACGCTGGTGCACGAGCTCGCGCACCAGTGGTTCGGGGACGCCGTGCCGGTGCGCCGCTGGCGCGACATCTGGCTCAACGAGGGCCTGGCCACCTACCTCGAGACCCGCTGGGGCGCGGCCCGCGGCGGTGCGTCGATGACCCGCTGGCTGCGGGCGCGGTACGAGGAGCACAGCTCGGCGGGCGACCCGTTCTGGGAGCTGCGGCTCGACGACCCCGGCCCCGATGCCCTCTTCGCCTGGCCGGTCTACCTGCGGGGCGCGATGGCGGTGCAGGCCCTGCGCACGCGGATCGGAGCCGAGCCCTTCCAGCGGCTGCTGCGGGTCTGGGCGCACCGCACCCGCCCGGCCAGCACGCCGGCCTTCGAGGAGACGGCCGAGCGGATCTCGGGCCAGGACCTCGCGACCTTCTTCGACGCGTGGCTGCGGGCCGACCACGCGCCCTCCCCGACGGCGGAGTTCGGGCTCGGCCCCTCAGCCGAGCAGCGGCGCGACGGCCTTCGCGAGCAGTGAGGGCGAGCGGGTCACCGACTCCTCGGCGTCGGCCCAGGTCATCGCCCGCAGGCCGAGGTTGATGCCCAACCAGCGCAGCGGTTCGCGCTCCCACTCCGGCGAGCGGTGTCCGACCCACGGGAGCCGGGTGAGCTCGGACTCGCGTCGCAGCACGAGGTCGCACAGGGTGCGGCCGGCGAGGTTGGTGGTGCTCACGCCGTCGCCGACGTAGCCCCCGGCCCACGCCAGTCCGGTGGTGCGGTCGAGCCCGACCGAGGCCTGCCAGTCGCGGGCGATGCCCAGCGCGCCGCCCCAGGCGTGGGTGACCGCGGTGCCCGCGAGCACCGGGAACATCTCGACGAGGGTGGCGTAGAGGCCGGCGAAGACGTCGGTGTCGCGGTCGAACTCCGGCCGGACCCGTGAGCGCCAGTGGTAGGGCGCACCGCGACCGCCGAACACCAGGCGGTCGTCGGCGGTGCGCTGTCCGTAGACGATGAGGTGGCGGTGGTCGGAGAAGGTCTCCCGCTCGCGCAGGCCGATGCGCTCCCACGTCGCCGCGCTGAGCGGCTCGGTGGCGATGATGAGGGAGTAGACCGGCACGATGGCGCGCTCGAGGCCCGCCAGCCCCGGCGTGTAGCCCTCCGTGGCCCGGACGACGACCTCGGCCCGCACATCGCCGTGCTCGGTGATCGCGACTCCCGGCTCGATGCGCCGCACCCGGGTGTTCTCGTACAGCCGCACCCCGCGGGCCTCGACCGCACGCGCGAGGCCGCGCACCAGGCGGGCGGGATGGATCGCCGCGCAGTCGGGGGTGAAGGTCGCGCCACGCGTGTCGGCGGCATCGAGGCGGGCGCGGGCGGTCGCGGCGTCGAGCAGGACGACGTCGTCCTCGCCGCGACCCCAGGAGCGGGCGTGGGCGACCTCGCGCCGGGCGCGCTGCCACTGCGGACGCGAGCGGGCGAGCACCACGGTGCCGCCGTGCGCGGCCTGGGCGTCGATGCCCTCGGCGTCGGCCACCCGCAGCACCTCGGCGACGCTGTCGCGCATCGCCGCGTGCTGGGCGAGGGCCCCGGAGCGCCCGGCCGTGGCGGCCAGGGTGTCGAGGGAGGCCGGGAACAGCGCCGAGCACCAGCCGCCGTTGCGGCCCGAGGCCCCGAAGCCGGCGACCTCGGCCTCCAGGACGGCGATGCGCAGGGTGGGATCGGCCTCGGCGAGGTAGTAGGCGGTCCACAGGCCGGTGTACCCGGCGCCGACGATCGCGACGTCGACGTCGGTGCTGCCGGGCAGGGACGGGCGCGGCGTCCAGTCGTCACCGGCCGTCTCGTGCCACAGCGAGAGGCGGTCGGGGCGACCGGTGGCGCTCATCTCAGCGCACGCCCCACGAGTAGGTCTGCTTGCGCAGGTGGAGGTACATGAAGGTCTCCGAGGACACCACGCCGGGGATGCTGCGGATGCGCGAGCTGAGGATCTCCAGCAGGTGGTCGTCGTCCTCGCAGACGATCTCGAGCAGCAGGTCGAAGGAGCCCGCGGTGATGACGACGTAGTCGACCTCCGGCAGGTCGGCCACGGCGTCGGCGACCGGCTCCAGGGGTCCGCTGACCTTCAGACCGATCATCGCCTGGCGGGAGAACCCGAGCTGGAGGGGATCGGTGACGGCGACGACCTGGATGACGCCGGAGTCGGTGAGGCGTTGCACGCGCTGGCGCACGGCGGCCTCGGAGAGACCGACCGCCTTGCCGATGGCGGCGTAGGAGCGGCGGCCGTTCTGCTGGAGCTGCTCGATGATGGCCTTGGAGGTCTCGTCGAGCTCCAACCGTGTGCTCGCGTTCTTCGGCGACGGCATGGGGGTGAACCTACCCGCTCGCGTGGTCTCGTCGTCACGGATCGCCCAACCATCGCATTTCGTTGCGATCAGGTTTCGTCCCGACGGTATCCCTTGTCGTACCCCCCGTGGCATGACACGATCCGAGCCTCACGGCCGTCCATCCCGTCGAGGAGTCCGATGCCCGATCCGCTGTCCCCCCGCACCCGAGGGCTCACCCGCCGACATCTGCTCGCCGGGGCCGGCGCCGCGGCGTTCGCCGGGGCCAGCGCGGGCGCGCTCAAGCTGCCGTTCTTCGGGGTCGCCGGCGCGGCCCAGGACCCCGCGACCTGCCGTGCGGTCGACGTGTCGGCCACCGACAAGCGGATGATCATCTCCAACTGGCCGGCCTACATCGACTCGAAGAAGAAGCCGGACGGCACCTTCCAGACCTTCCAGCGCGAGACCGGCATCACCGTCAGCTACACCGACGACATCAACGACAACGCCGAGTTCTACGCGAAGGTGCGCAACCAGCTCGGCAGCTGTCAGCCGATCGGCCGCGACATCATCACCATGACCGACTGGATGGCCGCGCGGATGGTGGGCCTGGGCTGGATCCAGCCGATGGACAAGAAGAACATCCCCAACGTCCAGGACAACCTGCTCGACGCACTGCGCAACCGGCCGTGGGACCCCGACCTGATCTACCACGCCCCGTGGCAGACCGGCCTGACCGGCATCGCCTACAACGCCGCGAAGGTCAAGGAGGTGCGCAGCTTCTCCGAGCTGATGACCCGCTCCGACCTCACGGGCCGGGTCACGCTGCTCACCGAGATGCGCGACACGATGGCCTTCATGCTCAAGGTCACCGGTGCCGACCCCACCGACTTCGACGACACCGAGTGGGGCAACGCGATCGAGTACCTGCGCAAGGCCGTCGCCTCGGGGCAGATCCGCGCGTTCACCGGCAACGACTACACCCAGGACCTCGCCGCCGGGAACATCCTGGCCTGCGAGGCCTGGTCGGGCGACGTCATCCAGTTGCAGTACGACAACCCCGACATCAAGTTCGTCACGCCGGAGGAGGGCCTCTCGCTCTGGAGCGACAACATGATCATCCCGAACCAGGCGACCCATCAGGCCAACGCCGAGGCGTGGATGAACTACTACTACGACCCCGCGGTGGCCGCGAAGCTCGCCGCGTACGTCAACTACATCTGCCCGGTGAAGGGGGCGCAGCAGGAGATGGAGAAGATCGATCCGTCCCTGGTCGACAACCCCCTGATCTTCCCCGACGACGACATGCTCGCCGGGACCTTCTCGATGATGCCTCTGACCGACCAGCAGCAGAACGAGTACGAAGGGGACTGGGCCGATGTCTCAGGCGGGTGACGGGTACGACGGGCTGCGGATCACGCAGCTGACCAAGGAGTTCGCGACCTTCACGGCCGTCGACCACCTCGATCTCGACGTGCCGCGCGGCACGTTCTTCGCGCTCCTCGGACCCTCCGGGTGCGGCAAGACGACGACGCTGCGGATGATCGCGGGCCTGGAGACCCCGACGTCCGGTTCGATCACGCTGGCCGGGCAGGACATCACCTACGCCAAGCCCTACCAGCGGCCGGTCAACACCGTCTTCCAGAGCTACGCGCTCTTCCCGCACCTCGACATCTTCGAGAACGTCGCCTTCGGCCTGCGGCGGCGCAAGAGGTCGGACGTCGACGCGCAGGTCACCGAGATGCTCGAACTCGTGGAGCTGAGCTCGCAGGCCCGCAAGAAGCCGGCGCAGCTCTCCGGTGGCCAGCAGCAGCGGGTCGCGCTCGCCCGGGCGCTCATCAACCAGCCCGAGGTGCTCCTGCTCGACGAGCCGCTCGGCGCGCTCGACCTCAAGCTGCGCCGTTCGATGCAGATCGAGATCAAGCGCATCCAGGACGAGGTCGGCCTCACCTTCGTGCACGTCACCCACGACCAGGAGGAGGCCATGACGATGGCCGACACCGTCGCGGTGATGAACAAGGGCATCATCGAGCAGATGGGGGCGCCCGCGGAGCTCTACGAGAACCCGCGCAGCACCTTCGTGGCGAACTTCCTCGGCCAGTCGAACCTCATCGAGGGCGCCGTCCTGAACCGGGCGGCCGACATCGTCACCGTCGACATGCACGGCATCAACGTCTCGATCCCCACCGGACGCAGCCACACCGCGGGCGACAAGGGCTGGGTCGGCATCCGACCGGAGAAGGTGCTCATCGGCGAGGAGGGTGCCGAGCTCGACGCCCCCGGCAACACCATCCCCGGCGGCGTCGTCTCCGACGTCAGCTTCGTCGGCGTCTCCACCCAGTACCTCGTGCGGATGCCGTGGGGCCAGGAACTCCAGGTCTTCCAGCAGAACACCGGCCGGGCTCGGATCTTCGGGGTGGGGGAGCGGGTCGAGCTGTCGTGGCGTCCCGAGTACGCCTTCCTCCTCGACATCTCCCAGGACGCCGATGCCGGTGCCCAGAAGGTCGACGCGTGAGGGGCCGGCGCGATGGCTGAGTTCACCCGACGGCGCGGGCGCACCGGCTACCTGCTGCTGATCCCGACCCTGGCCTGGCTGGCGATCTTCTTCGTCGTCCCGCTCTACTCCCTCGTCGCCACGAGCCTCTTCGACCCCGGTGGGTCGGACTTCCGCGGCTACGACATGACGTACCACGTCTCGAACTACGTCACCGCGATCCAGGAGTACTGGGAGCCCCTGCTGCGGGCGCTCTGGTACGGCGTCCTGGCCACCGCGTTCTGCCTGGTGCTCGGCTACGTGCTCGCCTACGCGATCGCCTTCAAGGCCGGACGCTGGAAGAACCTCCTGCTGGTGCTCGTCGTCGCGCCGTTCTTCACCAGCTTCCTGCTGCGCACGCTCTCCTGGAAGCTGCTGCTCGCCGACGACGGCTTCGTGGTGAACACCCTCCAGACGCTGCACATCCTCGGTTCCGACGGCCGTCTGCTCAACACCTGGGTGGCCGTGGTCGCCGGTCTCACCTACAACTTCCTGCCGTTCATGGTGCTGCCGCTCTACGCGAGCATCGACAAGATCGACCACCGGCTCATCGAGGCCTCGGCCGATCTGTACGCCAACCCGTTCGTCGGGTTCTTCAAGGTCACCTGGCCGCTGTCGCTGCCGGGCGTGGTGTCCGGCACGCTGCTCACCTTCATCCCGGCGGTCGGCGACTACATCAACGCGCGGCTGCTCGGCGGCCCGAACCAGCGGGTCATCGGGTCGGTCATCCAGAGCCAGTTCACCGATGCCGGCGACTACCCCTCGGCGGCCGCGCTCTCGGTGATGCTGATGGTTCTGATCGTCGCGCTGGTGCTCGTCTACGTGCGCCGCGCGGGGACGGAGGAACTGCTGTGAGCTGGATCCGTCGCAACCTCGTGCTCATCGGCGGGCTCGCGGTGCTGCTCTACATGTTCGTGCCGATCTTCGTCGTGGTGCTGATGAGCTTCAACGCTCCGGCGACCCGCAACGTCTACCGCTTCGACGGCTTCACCCTCGACAACTGGACCAACTTCTGCGGCGCCGAGGGCATGTGCGCCGCGCTCGTGCGCAGCATCGAGATCGGCCTGCTCGCCACCTTCGTCGCGACCCTGCTGGGCACGCTGGCCGCCTTCGCGCTGGTGCGTCACGACTTCGCCGGCCGCAGTTCGGCGAACCTGCTGATCTTCCTGCCGATGGCCTCGCCCGAGATCGTCATGGGCTCCTCGCTGCTGGCCCTCTTCGTCGCCGCCGGCTTCGGCGGTCAGCTGGGCTTCTGGACGATCTTCATCGCCCACGTGATGTTCTGCCTCTCCTTCGTCGTCGTCACCGTGCGCTCGCGCCTGGCCGGCATGGACGACGTCCTGGAGCAGGCCGCGATGGACCTCTACGCCACGCCGCAGCAGACGTTCTGGCGGGTCACCTTCCCGCTGGTCTTCCCCGGCATCCTCGGGGCCGCGCTGCTCAGCTTCTCGCTGTCGTTCGACGACTTCATCGTCACCAACCTCAACGCCGGCACCACCACCACCTTCCCCATGTACGTCTGGGGCGTGGCGCAACGAGGCGTGCCGATGCAGGTCAACGCGGTGGGCACCTTGATGTTCGTCATCTCGGTCAGCGTCGTGCTCATCGGCGAGCTCAACAGCCGGCGTCGCGCGAAGGCCCTCGGCGCCGGCTGACCACCGGTCGAGCCGGGAACCGCCGCCGCCGGCCCCGCGTCGCAGGGACATGCGGAGCACGCCGATCCTCGTCCTGACCCGTCGCCGACTCCTGTCGCTGGGCGCCCTCGCCGTCGCGGCCCCGGCCCTCACGTCCTGCGGTGACGGCGGCAGCGGCGGTGACCCCGGCCCGGCCGACGCCGATGCCGGGCCGCTGCGACTGGTGAGCTCGCCGGTCGAGCGTCAGGCCGCCGACCCGGCCGCGCTGCGCACCGGAGCCGAGGCGGTCGCGGCCCTCGTCGCCCCGCTCTGGGCCGGACTCGGCGTCGGGGTCGAGGATCCGGGGGCGAACGGCGCCTTCTCGCCGTTCTCGGTGGCCATGGCGCTCGGCATGGCCACCGCCGGTGCCGCCGGCGCCACCCGCCGCGAGATGCTCGACGTCCTCGGCGCCGACGACGTCCCCGCTCTGGCGGCCGGCTGCAACGCCGCCGCGCTCGACCTGGAGGATCGGGCGGGTCCGGTGCCGGACGACCCCGACGAGCGGTCCATCGAGCTCGCCACGGCCGACCAGGTCTTCGGTCAGCACGACGTCGCCTGGCAGCAGCCGTTTCTCGACATCCTCGCCCGCGACTTCGGCACCGGCGTGCGCACCGTCGACTTCGCCGGCGACCCCGAAGGTGCGCGCGCCGCCGTCAACGAGTGGACGGCGGCGCAGACCCGCGACCGGATCGAGGAGATCATCCCTCCCGGCGCCTTCACCCCCGACACCCGGATGACGCTCGTCAACGCCCTCTACCTCAAGGCGCCGTGGGCGAAGGAGTTCGACAAGACGCTGACCCAGGACGCCGACTTCACCCTCGCCGACGGCGCGGTGGTGCCGGTGCCGATGATGCGTGCGACGGTGGCCCGCAGTGCGGTGACCGGCGACTGGTCGACGGCCCAGGTGCTCTACGCCGGCGGACGCCTGGCCATGACGGTCGTCGTCCCGCGCGGCGAGCCGGACGCCGTCGCCGCGGCCGTGGCCGACGGGCGGCTCACGGAGCTGCTGTCCACCGAACCGGTACCGGCGACGCTGCGGCTGCCGCGCTGGCGCTTCCGCACCCAGCGCAGCCTGTCGAGCGCGCTCGCCGAGGCCGGCATGCCGCTCGCCTTCAGCGACGACGCCGACTTCTCCGGCATGACGACCCAGGAGTCGCTGCGCATCGCCGACGTGCTGCACCAGGTCTTCATCGCCGTCGACGAGTCGGGCACCGAGGCCGCGGCCGCGACGGCGATCGTCATGGAGACCACGACCGCCGAGGTGCCGCCCGAGCGCGAGGTGGCCGCCGACCGGCCGTTCCTCTTCTGCGTGCACACCGACGACGGCGTCCCCCTCTTCGTGGGTTGGTGCGCCGACCCCCGGTAACCTCGCGGGCGTGCTGCTGACCTTCGACACCTCCTCGCCCCAGGTGAGCGTCGCCCTCCACGACGGCGAGGACGTCGTCGCCGAGCTCGTCTCCGAGCAGCCGATGAAGCACGGCGAGCAGCTCGCGCCGCTCATCGAACGCGCCCTGGCCTCGGTCGGCGCCTACCGGCACGACCTCACCGCGCTCGGCGTCGGGGTCGGCCCCGGCCCGTTCACCGGCCTGCGCGTCGGCCTGGTCACCGCACGCACCCTGGCCCACGTGCTGGAGCTGCCGGTCTACGGCGTGTGCTCCCTCGACGTCCTCGCCGTCGAGGCCGTGCGCACCAGCGTCGTCTCGGCGCCCTTCGCCGTGGCCACCGACGCCCGCCGCCGCGAGGTCTACATGGCCACCTACGACGCCGACGGCGTCCGCCTCGACGGGCCGGTCGTCGAGCGGCCCGCCGACCTCGCCGAGCGGGTCGCCGGTCTGCCGATCGTCGGCGAGGGCGCCACCCTGTACCCCGATCTGCTCCCCGGCGGGCTCGGGCCGCAGCGGCCCAGCGCCGGCTGGCTCGCGCGCGCCGTCACCGAGGAGCTCGCCGAGCTGCGCGACCCCGAGCCTCTGTACCTGCGCCGTCCCGACGCCGAGGCACCCGGCGCACGCAAGCAGGTCTCGTGATCGTGCGCGCCGCCACCGAGGACGACATCGAGGCGGTCGTCGCCCTCGAGCAGGCCAACCTCGGCGTCGACGCCTGGTCGCCGACGCTGGTCGCCGACGGCATCCGCGGCGGACTGCCGACGGTGCGCTACCTGGTGGCCGAGGCGGACGGCGCGGTCGTGGGGCACGCGGTCGCCAGCATCGTGGCCGACATCGCCGAGCTGCAACGCATCTCCGTGGCGCCCGAGCACCGGCGCGGCGGCGTCGCCACCGCGCTCCTCGACGCCGTCGTCGAGGCCGGTCGGGCCGAACGCGCCGACCGCCTGCTGCTCGAGGTCCGCGAGGACAACCACGGGGCGCAGGCCTTCTACGCCGCCCGCGGCCTCGTCGAGGTCGACCGGCGGCCCCGCTACTACACCGACGGCTCGACCGCCGTCGTCATGCGCCTGGGCCTGGGCCCTGCGTGCAGCTGGTCGTGAGGGAGAGGATGGAGCAGATGAGCGACGGACCCCTGGTGCTGGGCATCGAGACCTCGTGCGACGAGACCGGTGTCGGCATCGTGCGCGGCCACACCCTGCTCGCGGACGCCGTGGCGAGCAGCGTCGAGGAGCACGCGCGGTTCGGCGGCGTCGTCCCCGAGGTCGCGAGCCGTGCCCACCTCGAGGCGATGGTGCCCACCATCGAGCGGGCGTGCGAGACCGCCGGCGTGCGGCTGGCCGACATCGACGCCGTCGCCGTCACCCACGGCCCCGGCCTCGCCGGTGCGCTGCTCGTGGGCGTCGCGTCGGCCAAGGCCCTGGCCTTCGGGCTCGGAAAGCCGCTGTACGGCGTCAACCACCTCGCCGCGCACGTCGCCGTCGACCAGCTCGAGCACGGCGCCCTGCCCGAGCCGTGCATCGCGATGCTCGTCAGCGGCGGTCACTCCAGCCTGCTGCGGGTCACCGACGTGGCCTCCAACGAGGGCGTCGTGCCGATGGGTTCCACCATCGACGACGCCGCCGGCGAGGCCTTCGACAAGGTCGCCCGCCTGCTCGGGCTGCCGTTCCCGGGCGGCCCGCACATCGACCGCGCCGCCCGCGAGGGCGACACGGTGGCGATCGACTTCCCGCGGGGTTTGACCTCGCGGCGCGACCTAGAGCGGCACCGATTCGACTTCTCCTTCTCCGGGCTCAAGACCGCGGTGGCCCGGTGGGTCGAGGCCTGCGAGCGCAGCGGCGAGCCGGTGCCGGTCAACGACGTGGCGGCCTCTTTCCAGGAGGCCGTCTGCGACGTGCTGGTGCGCAAGGCGCTCGACGCGGCGGCGTCCGAGGGCATCGACGACCTGCTCATCGGCGGTGGCGTCGCGGCCAACTCACGGCTGCGCGGGCTCGCCGAGGAGCGCGCCGCGAAGCTCGGCATCCGGGTGCGGGTGCCGCGTCCGGGGCTGTGCACCGACAACGGCGCGATGGTCGCCGCGCTCGGCGCCGAGATGGTCGCGCGCGGGCGCATGCCGTCGTCCCTCGACCTGCCCGCGGACTCCTCGCTGCCGGTCACCAGCGTGCTGGCCGGCTGACCCGCGTCGATCCCTGTCGGGGGTTTTCGCGGACCCCTAGGGTGAGCGTGAGCGAGGCCACGTTCGTGGCCGCGGAGAACGCTTCCCAGGAGGAACCATGCAGCAGGTCCAGGCGATCGTCGCCCGCGCCAAGGGCGCGCCGGTCGAGATGGTCACCATCAACATCCCCGACCCGGGCCCGGGCGAGGCCGTGGTGAAGATCCAGGCGTGCGGGGTCTGCCACACCGACCTGCACTACCGCGAGGGCGGCATCAACGACGAGTTCCCCTTCCTGCTGGGTCACGAGGCGGCCGGCATCGTCGAGGCGGTCGGCCCCGGCGTCACCGACGTCGCCCCCGGCGACTTCGTCGTCCTGAACTGGCGCGCGGTGTGCGGCAACTGTCGCGCCTGCGACCGCGGCGAGCCCTGGTACTGCTTCGCCACCCACAACGCGACCCAGAAGATGACGCTCGCCGACGGACCGGACGCCGGCACCGAGCTCTCGCCCGCGCTGGGCATCGGCGCGTTCGCCGAGAAGACCCTGGTGGCGGCCGGCCAGTGCACGAAGGTCGACCCCGAGGCCCGTCCGGCCGCCGTCGGCCTGCTCGGCTGCGGCGTGATGGCCGGCCTCGGTGCCGCCATCAACACCGGTGCGGTGGGTCGCGGCAAGTCGGTGGCGGTCATCGGCTGCGGCGGCGTCGGCGTGGCCGCGATCGCCGGCTCCGCGCTCGCCGGCGCCCACACCATCATCGCCGTCGACATCGACCCCAAGAAGCTCAAGAAGGCGAAGGCGATGGGTGCCACCCACACCGTCGACTCCTCGGCCACCGACGCGGTCGCCGCGATCCAGGAGCTCACCGGCGGCAACGGCGCCGACGTCGTCATCGACGCCGTGGGCCGCCCCGAGACCTGGAAGCAGGCGTTCTACGCCCGCGACCTCGCCGGCACCGTGGTGCTCGTCGGCGTCCCGACGCCGGACATGAAGGTGCCCGACATCCCGCTCATCGACGTCTTCGGTCGCGGCGGCTCGCTGAAGTCCTCCTGGTACGGCGACTGCCTGCCCAGCCGCGACTTCCCGATGCTCGTCGACCTCTACCGCCAGGGTCGCCTCGACCTCGACGCGTTCGTCACCGAGGAGATCGCGCTCGGCGACGTCGAGGCCGCCTTCGAGAAGATGCACCACGGCGACGTCCTGCGCTCGGTGGTGGTCCTCTGATGGCCGGTGCCGTCCGCGTCGACCACGGCACCGCCGCCGGCACCTTCAGCCTCGACGGTGAGACCTTCGAGGTCGAGAACAACATCTGGGTCGTGGGTGACGACGACGAGTGCGTCGTCATCGACGCCCCGCACGACGTCGAGGCGATCCTCGGCGTCGTGGGGGCGCGGCGGGTGAAGGCGATCCTGCTGACCCACGCGCACGACGACCACTGCCGCATGGCGCCGGCGCTGCGCGAGCGGGTGACCGCGCCGATCATGCTGCACCCCGACGAGCGCCCGCTGTGGGAGCTCACCCACGGCGACGCCGAGACCGGCGAGCACCTGTGGGACCTCGACCTCGCCGACGGCGTCACCGTCACGGTGGGCTCCGGCGACGACGCCGTCACGCTGACCGCGCTCCACACGCCCGGTCACGCGCCCGGTGCGGTGTGCTTCTCGGCGCCCGCGCTGGGCTGCGTCTTCACCGGCGACACCCTCTTCCACGGCGGTCCCGGCGCCACCGGTCGCTCCTTCTCCGACCGGCCGACCCTGGAGGCCTCGATCCGCGCCAAGCTGTTCGGGCTGCCCGCCGACACCGTCGTCCACACCGGGCACGGGGAGGACACCACGATCGGGGCCGAGGCGGAGTTGCTGGGGGCCTGAGCCGGCGGCAGGTTTCCCCGGCCGGCCGGGGAAACCTGCCGAAATCGGCCGCCCGGAGCCCGATTCCGGGCAGTTTCCCCTGTCCGATGGGGCTGATGATGCTGAAGGGACAGCGGCTCGCCGACGGCGACCCCTCAGCGCGCGGGCACGAAGATCCGCTCGGGCGGGGCCGTCCGCGCGTCGACCGACGTCAGCACGAGCGCCGGGCCGGCCAGGACGCCGCGGGCCAGCCGCACGCGCAGCAGATGGTGCCCGGGCTCGAGCCGCCTCCAATCCCGGACGCCGATCGATTCGCCGTGGCGCAGCACCTCCACCCGCGCGGGCCCGCCCCGACCGGGCACCTCGACGTCGATCAGGATCCGGCGGGACCCGAGTCGGCGCGTGACGCGGATCCGCCGCACGGACGGCGTCGCGTCGTCCCGCGCACCCGGGAGGGCCTTCGGGTCCAGGTGATCGATCGACATGGGTGGCTCACGGTCGGCTCGGGGCGGCGGGCCGCCCGGGTGGAGGTGCTGACGCCTCCGAGCTTGATCGGGCCCGCTGTGCCGGGGCTGTGCGCCCGCTCCGGCCCGCCTGGGAGGCTCAGATCGGCCGCACGAGCAGGCAGGTGCCCTCGCCGGCGACCCGCGTGAGCACGATCGTGGCCTCGGCATCGCCGCTGAGGTCGAGACGGCGCCGCAGCTGCTCGGGCACCACCTCGACGCCGCGCTTCTTGATCGTGAGCCGTCCGATGCCGCGCTCGCGCAGCGCCGCGCGCAGCGCCTTCTCCCGGTAGGGGAGCTCCTCGAGCACCTCGTAGCCGCGCGCGAACGGCGTGGGGGACGGCGTGTCGGTGGTGACGTAGGCGATGTGCTCGTCGAGCAGGCCGCCGTCCAGCCGGGCGGCCACGGCGGTCACCAGGCCCGCTCGGATCACCGCGCCGTCGGGCTCGTAGAGGTGGCTGCCGAGGGCACGCACGCCGGCGCCGGGGTCGTCCTCGTCGGTGAGGGTGGCCAGGCCGCGCTCGCCGATGACGGTCGCCCGCCGCGCGGTGGTGGCCAGGCGCCCCGACCACAGCGCCGCCTCCTTCACCTCGCCCGCGTCGCTCACCCACTCGGCCTCGACGCCGTCGGGCACGAGGTCGTGGGGGATGCCGGGTGCGACCTTCGCGCAGGCGTCGCGGCGCAGCAGCGCCTCCACGAGGGTCCAGGACGGCGTCCAGTCGGCGGGGTCGAAGGAACGGCCGCGGCCGCTGCGACGGGCCGGGTCGACGAACACCACGTCGAAGGGGGTGGGGTCGACGTCGGCGGCGTCGGCCACCATGACGGCGCCTTCCAGGCCGAGGGCGGCGAGGTTGGCGCGGGCGACCTCCACCCGCACGGGGTCGAGGTCGATGCCCGCGCACACGACGCCGGTGGCGGCCGCGGCCATGAGATCGCCGCCGATGCCGCAGCCGAGGTCGAGGAGGCTGCGGGCGCCGAAGGCCCGGAGCCGGGCGGCGCGGTGGGCCGCCACCCGGGCGCGGGTGGCCTGCTCGAGCCCGTCGGGGGTGAAGTAGAGGAGGTGGGCCTGCTCGCCGAACTTCGCCACGGCGCGGGTGCGCAGCTCGACCTGGGTGAGGGCGGCGGCCACGTGGGCGGGATCGGCGCCGCGCCGCAGCACGGTCTGGGCTCGCAGCGGCGGTTCCCCGGCGAGGGCCGCGGCCTGCTCGAGCAACGCCTGCCCGGGCGGGGTGAGCAGCCAGCGGAAGGCGTCGAGGTCCACCCCGCGATCCTGCCAGGCCGACCCGCTCTGGCACTCCACCGAGGTGAGTGCTAGTTTCTGGTTGGCACTCTCCCGTCGAGTGTGCCAGCGCCTGCCGGCTCCGGGACGACCCCCGCGACGGCGTCCCGGCCAGGCGGGCACCGGACATCCATCGCTACCACGTTGTCAGAAGCGAAAGGTCGATCAGAAGTGTCGGTCAACATCAAGCCGCTCGAGGACCGCATCGTCGTCAAGCCCCTCGAGGCCGAGCAGACCACCGCGTCGGGTCTGGTCATCCCGGACACCGCCAAGGAGAAGCCGCAGGAGGGCGAGGTCGTCGCCATCGGTCCCGGCCGCATCGACGACAACGGCAACCGCGTGCCGCTCGACGTCGCCGTGGGCGACAAGGTCATCTACAGCAAGTACGGCGGCACCGAGGTCAAGTACGCCGGCGCCGAGTACCTCATCCTCTCGGCCCGCGACGTCCTGGCGGTCGTCTCCTGAAGTCCCTCCATCCGGGCCGCTGACAGCGGCCCGGATGGTCCCATTTCTCCTCTGCTTTTCCCTCTGCCAAGGAGCAGTCCCAGATGCCCAAGATCCTGGAGTTCGACGAGAACGCCCGCCGTGCCCTCGAGCGCGGCGTCGACGCGCTCGCCAACGCCGTCAAGGTGACCCTCGGCCCCAAGGGCCGCTACGTCGTCCTCGACAAGAAGTGGGGCGCCCCGACCATCACCAACGACGGTGTGACCGTCGCGCGTGAGGTCGAGCTCGACGACCCGTTCGAGAACCTCGGTGCCCAGCTCACCAAGGAGGTCGCCACCAAGACCAACGACGTCGCCGGTGACGGCACCACCACCGCCACCGTGCTCGCGCAGGCGATGGTCCACGAGGGACTGCGGGCGGTCGCCGCCGGCGCGAACCCGATGGGCCTCAAGCGCGGCATGGACGCCGCGGCCACCGCCGTCGGCGAGGCGCTGCGCGAGGCGGCCCGTGAGGTCGAGTCGGTCGAGGACATGGCCTCGGTCGCCACGATCTCCAGCCGCGACGCCCACATCGGCGACCTGCTCTCGCAGGCCTTCGACAAGGTCGGCAAGGACGGTGTCATCACCGTCGAGGAGTCCAACACCATGGGCACCGAGCTCGACTTCACCGAGGGCATGCAGTTCGACAAGGGCTACATCAGCCAGTACTTCGTCACCGACCCCGAGCGCATGGAGGCCGTCCTCGACGACCCCTACATCCTCCTGCACCAGGGCAAGATCTCGGCGATCGCCGAGCTGCTCCCGCTGCTGGAGAAGGTCATCGCGGCCGGCAAGCCCCTCTTCATCCTCGCCGAGGACGTCGAGGGCGAGGCGCTCTCGACCCTGGTGGTCAACAAGATCCGCGGCACCTTCAACGCCGTCGCGGTGAAGAGCCCCGCCTTCGGCGACCGCCGCAAGGCGATGATGCAGGACATCGCGATCCTCACCGGCGGCACCGTGGTGGCGCCCGAGGTCGGTCTCAAGCTCGACCAGGTCGGTCTCGACGTGCTGGGCCAGGCCCGCCGCGTCGTGGTCACCAAGGACAACACCACCATCGTCGACGGCGCGGGCGACGCCGCCGCGGTCGAGGGTCGCGTCGCCCAGATCAAGGCCGAGATCGAGAACACCGACTCCGACTGGGACCGCGAGAAGCTCCAGGAGCGTCTCGCGAAGCTGGCCGGCGGCGTGTGCGTCATCAAGGTCGGCGCCGCCACCGAGGTGGAGCTGAAGGAGAAGAAGCACCGCATCGAGGACGCCGTCTCCGCGACCCGCGCGGCCATCGAGGAGGGCATCGTCCCCGGCGGTGGCTCCGCGATCGTCCACGCCGTCTCGGTGCTCGAGGACGACCTCGGGCTCACCGGCGACGAGGCCGCCGGCGTGCGCATCGTGCGCAAGGCCGCCGACGAGCCGCTGCGCTGGATCGCCGAGAACGGTGGCGAGAACGGCTACGTCGTGGTCTCCAAGGTCCGCGAGGCCGGCGTCGGCAACGGCTACAACGCCGCCACCGGCGAGTACGGCGACCTCGTCGCCCAGGGTGTCCTCGACCCGGTCAAGGTCACCCGCTCGGCGCTCGTCAACGCCACCTCCATCGCGGCGATGCTGCTCACCACCGAGACCCTCGTGGTGGACAAGCCCGAGGAGGAGGAGCCCGCCGCGGCCGGTCACGGCCACGGTCACGGCCACTGAGCCCGCGCCTGCGCAGAAGCACCCGGACGCCGTCGATCCCTTGGGATCGGCGGCGTCCGCCGTTTCCCCCGCCCCTCGGCCCGCCCGCTAGCGTGACGGGGTGAGCGACTCGGCCGACGCCCCGCACGTCCTCGTCATCGGAGCCGACGCGGCCGGTATGAGCGCGGCCCATCAGGCGCTGCGCCGGGCCCGCGACCTCGGCCGCACGCTGCGCATCACCGCGCTCGAGGCGACCGAGCACACCTCGTACTCGGCGTGCGGCCTGCCCTACTGGATCGGGGGTCTGGTCGCCTCGGGCGACGACCTCGTGGCGCGCTTCCCCGCGGAGCATCGCGAGAGCGGCATCGACCTGCGCACCGGAGTGCGGGCGCGGCGGGTCGATCTCGACGCCCGCGAGGTGACCGCCGTCGACGCCGAAGGCCAGTCGCAGCGGTTCTCCTACGACGAGCTCGTGATCGCCACCGGCGCCGCTCCTCGCATCCCCGACTGGGCACGCGACGAGGACGGCGTCCTCGTGCCCGGCATGCTCCCGGTCAAGACCCTGGACGACGGCGCGGCCTGGCGGGCTCTGCTCGACGAGTGGTCGGGGGAGCACCCGCCGCGCGCGGCGATCGTGGGCGCGGGCTACATCGGCGTCGAGATGGCCGAGGCGCTCGCCGATCGCGGCTGCGAGGTCGCACTGTTCGCTGCCGCCGAGGTGCTTCCCGGCTTCGAGACGCCGGTGCGCCAGCGGATGACCGCCACGCTGCGAGCGGCCGGCATCACGGTGCACGAGCACGCCCGGGTCGACGGGATCGAGCGCGGTGCCGACGGCGCGGTCGCGGCGGTGCGCTGCCCCTCGGGCACGACGCAGGCCGACCTCGTCGTCCTGGCGACCGGTGTCGATCCCCGCACCGATCTGGAGATCGTCGGCGGCGACCTGCCCCGCGGCGAGGCCGGAGCGTTCGACCCCGACGATCGGCAGCGGCTGGGTCCGCACGTGTGGGCCGCCGGCGACTGCGCCACCGTGCGGCACCGCATGCTCGGCACCCGCGTCTTCATCCCGCTGGGCACCCACGCGAACAAGCAGGGTCGCGTGCTCGGCGACAACCTGGCCGGCGGCAGCTCCCGGTCGGAGGGTGCGCTGGGCACCGCGATCACCCGCTTCCGGCACGCCGGGCACCTGCTGGAGGTCGCGCGCACCGGCCTCGGCACGAGCGAGGCCGCCGACGCCGGGTTCCGCCCGACCGCGCTGCTGACCGAGGGCTCGGTGATCAGCGGGTACCTGCCCGATGCCGCGACGGCCGCGGTCTGGGTCTGTGCCGATGCGCGCACCCGTCGTCTGCTCGGCGTCCAGATCGCCGGCGGCGAGGGATCGGCCAAACGCATCGACACCGCGGCCGCCGTCCTGTGGGCGGGCGGCAGCGTCGACGACCTCGCGGCGGTCGATCTCGCCTACGCGCCGCCCTTCGCGACCGTGTGGGACCTCGTGCAGATCGCAGCCCGACGCCTCGCCGAACGGATCTGAGCAGCAGTCGTTTTCACGGGTGAAACACGCCGGTCGCGGTCCGGCAACACCCGCCGGGGACCGTGGCGCCATGTTGTGGCGCGTGCGGACCAGCTTGCCCGATCGACCCGGTGGTCTGGCCGCGCTCGCGCGCGAGAGCGCCGAGGCGGGCGTCGACATCAAGGGTCTGCAGATCTTCCCGGGCACCGACGCCGTCACCGACGAGCTCGTGCTCGCGACGCCCGACGACTGGTCGGAATCCGACCTCGCTGCGCTGGTCGAGCGCGCCGGTTGGACCCTGCTCACCGCGCAGCCGTGTGCGGAGGCGGCGCTGCTCGACCAGCCCACCCGCTACGTGCAGGCCGCCCGCGCGATCCTCGCGCAGCCGGCATCCTTCCCCGAGGTGGTGGCCCAGCTCTTCGACGCCGAGGCCGACGCCCTGCCGGGGACGGCGCCCGTGCAGGACGCCATGGAGATGACCGTCGGCGACGTTCAGGTGCAGGTGCGGCGCACCGCCCCCTTCACCGACGTCGAGCGGGCCCGCGGCGCGGCGATGGCCGACCTCGTCAGCGACGTCCTCCAGCGCACCCGCGCGACCTCCGAGGCCGCCGGGCTCTCGGCCATCGCGGCCTCGCCCGCCCGGCGGATGGGCACCGGCGCCGTCCCCGAGCATGTGGTGGACGGCGACTCGGTGGCCGCGATCATCGACGGCGTGGTGGTCGGCCTGGCCACCGTGCAGCCGGCCGAGGACGACGACCCGACGGTGCGGCCGGTCAGCCTGCGGGTCGATCCCGCCTGGCAGCGCCGCGGCATCGGCACCCGGCTGCTCGTCGACGCCGCCCGGCTCGCGAGCGGACTCGGAGCCGAGGAGATCCTGCTCACCACGCGCTCGGACAACCAGGCGGTGCTCCCGATGGTGCTCGCCGCGGGCATGCGCGGGCGGATCCGGATGGCGGCCGACGCCCTCACCGTGCGGGTGCCGGTCAAGGAGCTGCGGCCGTTGGGGGAGTGAGGCCCTCGCCGACTACGATGCAGCGGTGGAGATCCCCGAGAAGTTCGCCGCCCTGGGCCTCACCTACGACGATGTGCTGCTGCTGCCGGGGTACTCCGACCTCGCGCCGGCCGACATCGACACCACCTCGCGGCTGACCCGGGAGATCTCGCTCCAGGTGCCGCTGGTCAGCGCCGCGATGGACACCGTCACCGAGTCGCGCATGGCGATCGCGATGGCCCGCCAGGGCGGCCTCGGCGTCCTGCACCGCAACCTCTCCATCGAGGACCAGGCCTACCAGGTCGACCTCGTCAAGCGCACCCAGACCGGCATCATCACCAACCCGGTGACCATCGGCCCCGACGCCACCCTCGAGGAGCTCGACCGCCGCTGCGGCGAGTACCGCGTCTCCGGCCTGCCGGTCGTCGATGCCGACATGCGGCTGCTGGGCATCATCACCAATCGCGACCTGCGGTTCACCCCCGTCGCGGAGTGGGCCACCACCAAGGTCGACGAGGTCATGACCCAGATGCCGCTCATCACCGGCCCGGCCGGCATCAGCCGCGAGGAGGCCACCGCCCTCCTGCGGGCCCACAAGCGCGAGCGGCTGCCGCTCATCGACGAGCAGGGCCGGCTCACCGGGCTCATCACCGTCAAGGACTTCGTCAAGGGCGAGCAGTTTCCCAAGGCGTCCTACGACGCCCAGGGCCGTCTGCTCGTGGGCGCTGCCATCGGCTACTTCGGCGACGCCTGGCAGCGCGCCACCACCCTCGTCGAGGCCGGGGTCGACGTGCTGGTGGCCGACACCGCGCACGGCAACGTCGCGATGCTGCTGGAGATGGTGCGCCGCCTCAAGACCGACCCCGCGACCCGGCACGTGCAGGTGATCGGCGGCAACGTCGCCACCCGCGAGGGCGCCCAGTCCTTCGTCGACGCCGGCGCCGACGCCGTCAAGGTCGGCGTCGGCCCGGGCTCGATCTGCACCACCCGCATCGTCACCGGCGTCGGCGTCCCGCAGATCACCGCGGTCTACGAGGCCTCGCTGGCCACCAAGCCCGCCGGCGTCCCGCTCATCGCCGACGGCGGCATGAAGCACTCCGGCGAGATCGCCAAGGCGATCGTCGCGGGCGCCGACACCGTCATGCTCGGCTCGCTGCTCGCCGGCTGCGAGGAGTCGCCGGGCGAGCTGGTGTTCGTCAACGGCAAGCAGTACAAGTCCTACCGCGGCATGGGCTCCCTCGGCGCCATGAGCAGCCGCGGCAAGAAGTCCTACTCCAAGGACCGCTACTTCCAGGCCGAGGTCACCTCCGACGACATGATCGTGCCCGAGGGCATCGAGGGTCAGGTCGCCTACCGCGGCGCCCTCTCCGCGGTCGCCCACCAGCTCATCGGCGGCCTCAACCAGTCGATGTTCTACGTGGGCGCCCGCACGATCCCGGAGCTGCAGGAGAAGGGGCGCTTCGTGCGCATCACCTCCGCCTCGCTCAAGGAGAGCCACCCCCACGGCGTCCAGATGACCGTGGAGGCCCCGAACTACTCGGGCTTCTGAGGGCTCACCTGATCGTCACTGGGGTGCGGTCTCGGCGGTGCCGACGAAGGACGCCGAGACGACCCGCACCTTCGTGATGGTCTTCTTGCCGTCCCACACCTTCACCTTCCACACGGGTCCGCGCTGGTCGATGCCGGTGATGGACTTCGCCGGGGCGTAGACGGCGCCGTCGGTGCAGGAGTAGTGGCCGATCCAGTTCGGGTGGTCCTTCGGGGCGCCCCAGGCGCCGCCGATGCGCAGCAGGCAGTCCTGGCCGTCGGCGAGGTGAAGGGCGAGCGGCTCGGGGACGGCGGGCTTGGTCGCGGTGGGGAACGCGCCGTGCACGCGCACGCGGACGAGCTTCTGCTCGGTGCCGGCGTCCTGGAGGCAGAGCGCGTGGTGGGGGCCCGAGGCCCAGCAGGCCCGCAGACCGACGGCGGTGGGGAAGCAGGCGGCGATGCCGCCGTCGACGGCGGGCATCGCGGAGCCGTCGCAGTCGACCTTCACCCCGAGCCGCTCGACGGTCCACCCCTCCGCGGGGGTGCCGTCGGCGGTGACCGGGCGGACGACGCTGGCCGTCGTCTGGGGCGGCGCGGCATCGGCGGTCACGGTCGGGAGGGCGAGGAGCACGGTCGCGAGCGCGCCGAGCAGGGCGACGAGGGCGGCGAGGAGGGCGCTGGGCGACCACCGGGCGATCCGGCGGGAGAGGGGAGTCGGGAGCATCGGTCTGTCCTTCGTCTGTCGGGGATCCGGACGGCGGACGCGGGCGCCCACCGGAGGGTGGACGCCCGCATCGGGGGAGTGGTTGCCGTCGGTTCAGTCGATCGGACGGTAGATGAGGATGACCCCTTCGGCCGGACGTCCCGCGACGTCGCGGACACGCACCTTCGTGCGCTCACCGGACAGGAGGAGCCCGGCCGATGTGGAGCCGCCCGCCACCCCTGAGATGTAGGCGGTGGCACCCCGTTGGGTCGCGCCACGCCACGCGGCCGCGATCGCGTCGTCGCTGCCGCTGTCGCCGATCGACAGGACGCCGATGACGCGGTCACCGTCGGCTCCGCGCGCGGTGTCGACGATCCAGCCGCTCTGTGCCTCGGCGGGCCCGATCGCTCGTTCGAGCACGAAACGGCGGGTGCCGAAGGTGGCGTAGCGCGGCGCCTGCTGACCGAGGACGTCCTCGTACTGCGTCGGGCGCTGGCGGTACACGCCGAGGCTCAGCTCCGCAGCGCTCGGGTCGGTGACCACCGGTCCGCCGCGGCCGTCGGTGACCTCGATCGTGACGGCGGTGGTCGGACCCGTCGCGATGCCGTAACTCCCCGACTCGGGTAGTGCGTCGACCGTCGTCCGGCATCGCTGGGAATAGGTGGTGCCGCCGCTCTCGGTGAAGCGGGCCCAGAGCCCGGTACGGCTGCTCACGCAGACCAGGGACAGGTCGTACTGGCCATTGCGCGGCAGATCGGCCGTCAGCCGAGGCGCCTCGCCCTCGTCGGTGAACGCAGTGTCGACCAGTCGGTCGTCGCCGATGCTGCGGCGGAACGAGACCCCGTTGCCGGTCACCGCCGGTCCGATGTCGTCGGTCGGGGTGTAGACCGCCAAGGCGAAGCGGGCGTCGGGATCGCTCGATCGCACCTGCACGCGCTCGCCGGGGCTCGCCCACGTCGGCGGCGTCACCCCGTTGCTCCACAGGCGTGCACGCGGCTCGGACGACGAGGCGTAGCTCGCGGCGTCGTCGAGGTCGGTCGCGATCAGGGACGTCAGCACGGCCTCCTTGCCCGAGCCGGGGACATCGATCGGCTTGCCCGGAGCCAGGGTGGGGGTGTCGGTGAGGTGGTAGCGCACGCCGTCGATGCGGATGTCGGTCGGGACCTTCTGACCGAGGATCTCCTCGGCGGGTTCGATGCGGCCGCCGTCGCGGTCGAGCACCTGCGTGGTGAGCGCGGTGCCGCCGACGATAAGGGCGGCTGCGACGGCGACGCCGGCCCGACGGCGACGTCGGGCGATGCGCACGCGGCCGTGGACGGCGTCGGTGCGGGCGGCGAGGCCGGTGTCGGTGAGTCCGTCGGCCTCGGCGCGCAGGGTGGAGCGGAGTTCGTCGAGCCCGGTCATCGGGTCGCCTCCTCGTCGGTGGTGGGCCGCTCGCTGGCGAGGGCGGGGTCGATGCGGAGCTTGGCCAGGGCCTTGGAGGTCTGGCTCTTGACGGTGCCGGGGGAGACGCCGAGCAGGTCGGCGGTCTCGCGTTCGCTGAGGTCCTCGACGAACCGCAGCACGATCACGGCGCGTTGGCGGCGAGGCAGGCGTCCCATCGCCTCCCACAGGTCGGCGCGGGTGTCGCTGCCGGCGTAGGCGTCGGGGGCGGCGTCCCCCTCGAGGTCGAGGAGCTCGCCGCCGGCGATCTCGCCGTTCCACTTGCGCCGCCACCAGGAGGCGAAGGTGTTGACGAGCACCTTGCGGACGTAGGGCTCGGGTTCGCCGTCGATGCGCGACCAGGCGAACCAGCTCTTGGTCAGGGCCGTCTGGAGGAGGTCCTCGGCCAGTGCGTGGTCCCGGGTGAGGAGGTAGGCCAGCCGCAGCAGGGCGGTCGACCGGGCGGCGACGAAGCTGTCGAAGTCCGCGCGTTCGCGCGGTCGCGCACCCGAGAGCGCGGTCGACCCTTCGTCGATCATCGTGTTCATGCCCCCTACCACCGTCCGGGACGGCGTCCTGGTTGCCTGCTTCGGGGATTTTCCTCGATAGGCTTCCACGGTGACCGAGATCGAGATCGGCCGGGCCAAGCGCGCACGGCGTGCCTACTCCTTCGATGACATCGCCATCGTGCCCTCGCGGCGCACGCGCGACCCCGAGGAGGTCAGCACGCACTGGCAGATCGACGCCTACCGCTTCGACCTGCCCGTCATCGCCGCCCCCATGGACTCGGTGATGTCGCCGGCCACCGCGATCACCCTCGGACGCCTCGGCGGCCTCGGCGTCCTCAACCTCGAGGGTCTGTGGACCCGTTTCGAGGACCCGACCACGCTGCTGGAGGAGGTCGCCCAGCTCGACGGGCCCGAGGCGACCCGCCGCATGCAGGAGATCTACACCGAGCCGGTCAAGGCCGAGCTCATCACCGAGCGGCTGCGCGAGATCCGTGCCGCCGGTGTCACGGTCGCCGGATCCCTCTCCCCGCAGCGCACCAAGGAGTTCGCGAAGACGGTCGTCGACGCCGGCGTCGACATGTTCGTCATCCGCGGCACCACGGTCAGTGCCGAGCACGTGTCGGGCCAGGCCGAGCCGCTCAACCTCAAGCAGTTCATCTACGAGCTCGACGTGCCGGTGATCGTCGGCGGCTGCGCCACCCACCAGGCCGCCCTCCACCTCATGCGCACCGGCGCCGCCGGCGTCCTCGTCGGCTTCGGCGGCGGCGCCGCCCACACCACCCGCACCGTGCTCGGCATCGCCGTCCCGATGGCCTCGGCCGTCGCTGACGTCGCCGCCGCGCGCCGCGACTACCTCGACGAGTCGGGCGGCCGCTACGTGCACGTCATCGCCGACGGCTCCATCGGCCGCTCGGGCGACATCGCCAAGGCGATCGCCTGTGGCGCCGACGCCGTCATGGTCGGTTCGCCGTTCGCGCGCGCCAGCGACGCCCCCGGTCGCGGCTTCCACTGGGGCACCGAGGCCCACCACCCCGACCTCCCGCGCGGCATGCGGGTGCCGTTCGAGACCGTCGGCACGATGGAGGAGGTGCTCTTCGGTCCCTCGCACGTCGCCGACGGCACCATGAACCTCATCGGCGCCCTCAAGCGCTCGATGGCCACCACCGGCTACACCGACGTCAAGGAGTTCCAGCGGGTGGAGGTCGTCGTCGAGTGAGCTCGGCCGACGGCCCCGACCCCGCGGACGACGTCGTCGACATCTGGACCGACGGCGCCTGCATCCCCAACCCGGGCCCCGGCGGCTGGGGTGCTCTACTGCGGCAGGGGCCGCACGAACTCGAACTCTGCGGCGGCACCGCCGAGACGACCACGAACAACCGCATGGAGCTGATGGCGCCCATCGAGGCGCTCGGCGCGCTCAAGCGCCCGGTCACCGTGCGCATCCACACCGACAGCACCTACGTGCGCAACGGGGTCACCTCGTGGGTGGCCACCTGGCAGCGCAACGGCTGGCGCACCTCGGCCAAGCAGCCGGTGAAGAACGAGGACCTCTGGCGTGCCCTGGTCGCCGCCACCGCACGTCACGACGTCGAGTGGCTCTGGGTGAAGGGGCACGCCGGCATCGAGGGCAACGAGCGGGCTGACCGGCTCGCCGCCCGCGGTCTCGAGGAGGCCGTCGAGGCTGCCCGGCTCGGCGACGCCGCTGGCTCCTGAGTACCGGTCTCCGGGCAGCACGACAGGCCCGAACCCGGGTGGTGGGGTTCAGGCTGTCGTGGTGAGGGGTCTGCTGAGGGTGGTGGTGCCGGTGGGGGTGCGGAGGTAGTGCTGGCCGTGGGGGCTGGTCCAGAGATAGCTGGAGCCGTCGGTGCCGGGTGGTCCGCTGGTGCTGGTGTAGGTCCAGCCGTGGTGGGTCTTCACACGGTGGTGATGTCGACAGAGCGCGGCGAGGTTGTCTGTGCTGGTGCTTCCGCCTTGATCCCACGGGACGATGTGGTCGATGTCGGCTGATCTGGCGGGCCTGGTGCAGTGGGGGAAGACGCAGGTGACGTCGCGGAGGATCACCTGTTCGCGGAGGAGGGTGGGGATCTCGTAGGACTCGCTGCTGCGGTGTTCGGCGAGGTCGAGGACGGGCCGGACGACGAGTTGGGTGTCGGGGTCGGTGCACCACGAGCGGAGGGTGTCGAGGTCGATCGCGGTGCGGGTGTTCTCGACCCGGGCCACCGACCCGAAGGGGTTCTGGCCGGGTGCGTGGCTGATGTGGACGTAGAGCTGGAGGGTCCGCTTGCTGCGCACCGGCTCGGCCACCGACGCGGCATCTGCCGGGAAGCTGAGGGGTGTTTCGCGTCGTGCGAGTTCGCCGAGGGCCATAGCCCGGCGGGCGTCCAACGACTCCTCGCAACCCAGGTCTTTCAACTGGGAGGCGATGGCGGCGAGGGCGTCCTCGAGGTCCAAGGCGTCGGCGAGGTCGAGGGCTCCTTCGATGTCGACGCGGCCGTGGAAGTCGACGTGCCGGGAGTAGATGGTGACGTGCCGCTTGTCGTCGGCAGCTTCCCGCCTCGCACGCAGGACCTCGGGGTCGGCTTCTGCTTCGGCGGCTTTCACGGTCTGCTCGATGCCGCGTCCGCCGATGGAGTGCGCGAACGACGCCAAGCGTTGGTCGACCAGTGCGACGGCTTCGGGTGAGAGCAGGCGGGTGGCTTGGGCGATCTTCCGGGCCCGCCACACCGTCACCTCACCGGCCTCCACCCGTCGCCAGCACCGCGGCAGCCGAGCGGCGAGCTCGAGGGCGTCGCCGATGTAGTAATGCCCGGCATCGGTCGACAGGCCGATCGCGGCGGCGAACTCATCGATGCAGAACTCCGCCACCAACGGGGCGCCTTGGCCGGCGATCGCCACCTCGCGTTCGGTCCCGGGAACACAGGCGCTGTCCCACTCATCAGCCGCGGGGTGGGCGAGGGCCCAGCGGGCGGCGGCGATGAATACGGAGCGTTCGGCGTCCTCGGCCACCACCCGCGCATCGCGCGCGAGGACCAGGAGGGACCGCGGGTCACGCGGGTCCAGTTCTTCCTGGTGCGGGGTGGTGGAGGCCATGCCTCAGTCTACTCGAACATGTGTTCGAATACAAGGGTTCGACGGTCTGAATCTCGTTGGTTCTGGCGGCTGTCCGGCCTCCTGGGCTTCGAGGCCCTCGCCCGGGGGCTCGGGCACCTCAGCCACCGGTCGGGAGCCGTAGATCGTCCCTGCTGTCGGCGTTCGTCTTGCTGGGTCTCGCGGCTCGGCGCCGGGGCGCCTCGCACCTCGACCACCGGAAGCGGGCTCGGTCGGTGGTCGAGGTGCGAGCGCATGCGAGCCGCGCGACCCCAGCACCCGAGTGGCAGCGGCAAGCACCCACCCGCGTAGCCGGCGCCTTTCACCCGGAGCGAGTGGCGACCCGAACGCCGAGCGCAACCCGGCATCGCCGTAGTGGGCGCCTTTCAACCCAAGCGAGCCCGAAGGCCGGGATGAGGCACCGAGCGACGACGGCGTCCCCATTGTCAGCGTCCACCGCGCCGGGTCTCGCGGCTCGGCGCCGGGGCGCCTCGCACCTCGACCACCGGAAGCGATCGGTGGTCGAGGTGCGAGCCGCGAGACCCCCGCACCCGAGAAGCGGCGGCAACTGCCCACCTGCGTAGCCAGCGCCTTTCAACCGCAGCGAGCGAGGCAGCCGGGAGCAGGCACGGAGCAACGACGACGTCCCCGCCGTCGGCGTCCACCGCGCCGGGTCTCGCGGCTCGGGGCCGGGGCGCCTCGCACCTCGACCGCTCGACCCGGAGGCGGGCTCGACCACCGCAAACCTCAGCAGGACCTCCGCACCTCAGCACGGCAGACATCTCGCCCCGGTCCGCCGTAGGCAATGTCGCGATCCTGGTCGCCGATGAGCCTGTCGGGCCCGCCCCGACCGATGAGGACGTCGTTGCCGAAGCCGCCGATCAGTTCATCGGCTCCGCTGGTGCCGAGCAGCCGGTCGGCCCATTCGTTGCCCCGGGCGACCTCGATGCTCGTCATCCGTCCGCGGCCGTTGCCGTAGAGCACCGAACCCGCTGCGAGATCGATGGTCGCCCTCCCCTTGCCGGTGATGCTGACGGTGTCGCGGCCGTCGCCTCCCGCGACCCGGGTGCGGCACCGTTCGCCTGAAGTGCAGCGGTCCTCCTGGCCATCGCCCCCGGCGTCGTACGCGGATGCCGGGTAGAGGACGTCGTCGCCGGCGCCGCCCCGCTCGACGAAGCTCGCGGCGCCGTCGAAGCGGGTGTACTCCACGCCGGACCAGTTGGCACGGATGGAGTCGTCGCCGGGGCCGCCGATCGCGGTTCCCGACTGGTCGATGGCCAGGGTGTCGTCGCCCTCGCCGCCGCGAGCCGTACCGGCGCGCACCGTGACGGTGTCCGCGCCCGCGCCCGCGTCGATCGTGCCGAAGACGGTGCTGAGCGTGTCGTCGCCGCCCGCGCCGTCGATGACGTCGGCGCCACGGTGGGTGGTCGGGATGTCATGGTCGATCCAGATCTCCGGGTTGTCGGTGCCCCGGAAGATGTCGGCCCCCGTGCCGCCGGAGAAGGCGGTGACCCCGCTGAAGGTGTCGTGGCCGGCGCCGTCGACCACGCCATCGGCGACCTGGAAGTCGAGGGGTTCAGGGCCGCTGTAGCCCAGGATCGCACCCGAGCCCGGGGAGGCGGTGACCGTGTCATCGCCGAGACCGGGAGCGGCCGTGGTGTCGGACCCGGTGCCCTGGACGATCAGCTGGTCGTTCCCGTCGCCGCCGGCTCCCGTGGTGGAGAGGTTGTCGGTCATGGTGATCACGTCGTCGCCGGGCCCACCGTCGGCGGTCGAGAAGCTCGCCGACGTGGGGGGCGCGGCGCCCGGATCGGGCTGACCCAGGTAGAGGTGGTCCGGACCGTCGCCTCCGGAGAGTTGAACCTTCGCGCCGGTGCCGACCAGCGTGTCGGCTCCGGGGCCGCCGGCGGCGCGGATGCTCGCGCTCACGTGGATGGTGTCATCGCCCTCGGAGGCCAGGACCCTCCCGAACTCGCGGTACATGACGAAGCCGGTCAGGTAGTTGCAGACGACGTCGTCCCCGCCGCCCGGATCGATGGTGACCCTTCGGAATCCCGCGGACGAGATGACGTCGGGTCCGTCGGTGCCGACGATGGTCTGATCGTCGGCGGTCGCCACGATCGTGGCCGCGCGGCCGTCGCAGGTGGTGTCGGCCGCGCTGTCCGTCGGTGCGGCCGCAGTGGGGACGGCGGCGCCGGTCCAGGTGGCCCAGCCGAGGGCGAGCGCGAGGATGCTGTTCCCGAGAAGGTGTGGCATCGCGTCACCCCACCTCGATGAGCACGGCGGACGGCACCCCCCTCAGGGTGGGTGTCCCTCCTCTCTTCGGGGCGCTCGATGCCGACTCAAGCCGGATCCAGCAACCCCCGCGTCGCCTCGTTCAGCGGAAGCGCCGCCGCGGTCGCGTCCGCCCGAGCGGCCTCCTCCTCCCGACCCAGCCGTCGCAGCAGGACGGCGCGGGCGGCGTGCCGGTAGGCGTACTCCTCGAGATCGGGGACGGCGTCGATCGCGGCCAGCCCGGCCTCGGCGCCGTCCCGTTCGCCGATCGCGACGGCGCGGTTGAGCGCGGCGACGGGCGAGGGGTCGACGGCGAGCAGGACGTCGTACCAGGAGACGATCGCCGCCCAGTCCGTCGCCTCCCAGTGCGGGGCGAGGGCGTGGCAGGCCGCGATGGCGGCCTGGACGACGAAGCGGTGCGGCCGGTCGCCTGAGCGGTGCAGCGCGTCGCCGAGGAGCGTGACGCCTTCGGTGATCGCCGCGGTGTCCCAGCGGGAGCGGTCCTGCTCGGGCAGCAGCACCGGGACGCCGTCGGCGTCGAGGCGGGCGTCGCGGCGCGAGTGCTGGAGCAGCAGCAGGGCGAGCAGGCCGGCGGCGCCGGTATCGCCCGGCTCCAGACGGTGCAGCAGCCGCGCCAACCGCACGGCCTGCTCGGCGAGCTCGGGACGCAGCAGCGCCTCGCCGCCGCTCGCGGCGTAGCCCTCGTTGAAGAGCAGGTAGACCGTCACCAGGACGGCGTCCCAGCGCTCGGGCAGCTCGTGGTCGGCCGGCACCCGGTAGGGGATGCGCGCCTGGCGGATCTTCTGGCGCGCCCGCACGAGCCGGCGCGCGACGGCGTCCTCGGTGCTGAGCAGCGCGGTGGCGATCTCGGCCTCGGAGAGCCCGCACAGCGTGCGCAGCGAGAGCGCGACCCGGCTGGCCGGAGCGAGGCTGGGGTGGCAGCAGGTGAAGATCAGCCGCAGCAGGTCGTCGTGGAGCACGCTGGGCTCGATCTCGTCGGCCCAGCCGGGGCGGAGGTCGGGGTCGTCGTGCACGGCACGCTCCTCCCGGGCTCCGCGGCTGGTCTCGCTGCGGAGCAGATCGATGGCCCGCCGCTTGGCCACGAGACGCAGCCAGGCGACGGGGTTCGGGGGGACGCCGTCGCGGGGCCAGGTCTCCAGTGCGCGGACGACGGCGTCCTGGACGGCGTCCTCGGCCAGGGCCAGGTCGCCGACGTGCCGGGCGAGGGTGGCCAGCACGTCGCGCCCGGCGTCCCGCACCAGCGCCGCGAGTGCGGCGTCGGGTGCGGGAGCCGGAGCGGACGGCGGGCCCGACGGGTCGTGCGAGGTCATCCCATCGGGATGACGGGGCGCACCTCGACGGCGCCGCCGTTCCAGGCGGCCGGGATCTTCGCTGCGGCGGCGATGGCCTCGTCGAGGTCGGCGCACTCGAGCAGGAAGAAGCCGCTCAGCACCTCCTTGGTCTCCGCGAAGGGGCCGTCGGTGGTGACGACGTCGCCACCCTTGCCGCCGGTGGTGCGGACGGTGGTGGCGGTGGCGGTCGGGAACAGGGCGGCACCGCCGCGGATGATGGCGGCGGCGGCCTGGCCGAACTCGCCGTACTCGGCCATCTCCTCGGCCTGCTCGGGCGCGGTCCAGTCGAGGTCCTCGGCGGAGTAGATGACGGCGGCGTACAGGGGCATGGTCGTTCTCCTCGGTGTCGGGGACGACCGTGCGTCGTCCTCATGAGGATGACGGAGCCGCACCGGGCCGGGAGGACACAGTCGGTCGGATTCATCCCGAATTCGCCGCGACCGGTCTGGACCGGAGCGTGGGGTGCGCGGGTGCCGAACGGGCACCTTGACGAACTAGAACACGTTCCATGAAGCTGACGCGTGTCAGTTTGAGAGCTGGGTCACATCGCACAGTGGCCCGTCAGCGAGGTGAAGAACGTGACCCAGGCCCCGCCGCCCGCCGATCTGAAGATGCAGCGTTCGAGCCGGGACGCCGCCACGGTGCCCGCCGATCTCGCCGCCTGGCTCAGCGGCCTGCTCCCGCCGGGCGCCGACCCGCGCGTCACCCTCCACTCCGGCATCGCGGCCAACGGCATGAGCTCGGAGACCCTCATCCTCGACGTCGACTGGACCGAGGACGGCGAGCCCCGCCACGACGAGTACGTCGCCCGCGTCGCCCCGGCGGCCGGTGACTTCCCGGTCTTCCCGCGCTACGACCTCGGCGACCAGTACGAGGCGATGCGCCTGGTCGGCGAGCTCACCGACGTCCCCGTGCCGACGGTCGGCCACATGGAGGCCACCGGTGCGGTGCTCGGCACCCCGTTCTTCCTCATGGACCGCATCGACGGCGCCGTCCCGCCCGACGTGCTGCCCTACAACTTCGGCGACAACTGGCTCTACGACGCCCTGCCCGAGCAGCAGCAGGCCCTCCAGGAGAACTCGGTCGGCGTGCTCGCCCGGCTGCACGCGATCCCCGACGCCCGCCAACGTTTCGCCTTCCTCGACCCCGGTCAGCACGGGTACGACGGCCCGACGCTGCTCGCCCGCAACCTCGCCCGCACCCGCGCCTGGTACGAGTTCGCCGTCCTCGACCTCGGACGCTCCCCGCTCATCGAGCGGGCGCTGGCCTGGCTCGAGCAGCACCTGCCCGACGCCGCCGACGAGGACGCCGTCCTGTGCTGGGGCGACTCGCGCATCGGCAACATGATGTACCGCGACTTCGCGCCGGTGGCGGTGCTCGACTGGGAGATGGCCGCCATCGGGCCGCGCCAGCTCGACGTCTCCTGGATGCTCTTCGCCCACCAGGTCTTCGAGTCGATCGCCGGCATGCTCGGCCTGCCCGGCATGCCGCACTTCCTGGCCGAGGACGACGTCGTGGCCGCCTACGAGCGGATGACCGGGACGACGCTCGGCGACCTCACCTGGTACCACGTCTACAACGGCCTGCAGTGGTGCATCGTCTTCATGCGCACCGGTGCCCGACAGATCCACTTCGGGGAGATCGAACGCCCCGACGACCTGGAGTCCCTCTTCCACTGCAAGCCGCTCGTGGAGCGCATTTTGACGGAGGCCGGCGCGTGATCTCCCCCCTCGACGAGTTCCCGATCCACCAGTCGCCGGCGCCGGTGCTGTGGCCGGCCACCAGCGACCGCAACTTCTACGACCGCAACTACTTCAACGCCCACGACCGCACCGGCGAGATCTTCGTGATCACCGGTCTGGGCTACTACCCGAACCTCGGCACCAAGGACGCCTACCTGCTCGTGGCCCGCAACGGCCAGCACACCGCCGTCCACCTCTCCGACCTCTGCGACGGCGACCGGATGAACCAGCACGTCGGCGCCTACTCCGTGGAGGTGATCGAGCCGCTGCAGACGATCCGGCTGCGGTTGGAGGAGACCGAGGGCATCAGCGCCGACCTCACCTGGGAGGGCTCCTTCCCGGTGATCCAGGAGGAGCGGCACATCCTGCGCTCGGGGTCGCGGGTCACCCTCGACGCCCAGCGCTTCGCCCAGGTCGGCACCTGGAGCGGCCACCTCGTCATCGACGGCGAGCGGATCGAGATGACCCCCGACCGCTGGGTCGGCTCGCGCGACCGCTCCTGGGGCATCCGCCCGGTCGGCGAGGCCGAGCCCGCCGGGGCACCGGCCGACCCGCCCTTCGACGGCATGTGGTGGCTCTACGTGCCCATGCGCTTCGAGGAGTTCGCCCTCGTGGTGATCCTCCAGGAGGACCCGAACGGCTACCGCACCCTCAACGACTGCCACCGGGTCTGGCCCGACGGTCGCATCGAGCAGATGGGCTGGCCGCAGGTGCGCATCCACTACACCTCGGGCACCCGCACGCCCACCGGTGCGACGCTGCACCTCACCACGCCGTCCGGGACGCCGATCGAGGTCGAGGTCTCCTCGCTGCTCGCCGCTCCGTTGCACGTCGGCGGCGGCTACGGCGGCGACCCCGACTGGACCCACGGCATGTGGAAGGGCGAGAAGTTCGCCGAGCGCCTCACCTACGACCTCGCCGACCCCGCCGTGCAGGGCCGGTTCATGTTCGGCTGCGTCGACCACGTCGGCCGCGCCGTGCTCACCGAGGACGGCCGCACCCACGAGGGCTGGGGTCTCTTCGAGCACTTCGCGATCGGCCGCCACGACCCCACCGGCTTCGGCGACTGGTTCGCCGTCGCGCCCTGAGCATCTCCGCCCGACCGACCCCGCCGACCCTGCCGACCCCGCCGACCCCGCCGACCCCGATCAGCCCCGCCTGTGGAGGAATCCCCATGAGTCTCGACCGCGACACCCTCTTCATCGACGGCGACTGGGCCGCCCCGGCCACCGACGCCGTCCTCGAGGTCGTCAACCCGGCCACCGAGGAGGTGATCGCCCGGGTGCCCGAGGGCTCGACCGCCGACGTCGACGCCGCCGTCGCGGCCGCCCGGCGCGCCTTCGACGAGGGCCCCTGGCCGCGCATGACGCCGGCCGAGCGCATCGCCGTCCTCGAGCGCTTCTCGGGCCTCTACGCCGCGAAGCTGGTGGAGATGGCCGAGCTCATCACCCTCGAGATGGGCTCGCCGACGACGTTCTCCAACCTCGCGCAGAGCCCGGCTCCGTGGATGCAGATCGAGGCGTTCCTCGCGATCGCGCGGGAGTTCCCGTGGGAGGCCGAGCGGCCCGGCGCCCTCGGTGCGCCCGTCGTCGTCCGGCACGAGCCGGTGGGCGTGGTCGCGGCGATCCCGCCGTGGAACGTCCCGCAGTTCACCACCCTCTCCAAGGTCGTGCCCGCGCTGCTCGCGGGATGCACGGTCGTGGTGAAGCCCGCGCCGGAGTCGCCGCTCGACGGCTACCTCATGGCCGAGCTGCTCGCCGAGGCCGGCGTCCCGGCGGGGGTCGTGAACGTGGTGGCCGCCGGCCGCGAGGTGGGGGAGCACCTGGTCGCGCACCCCGGCGTCGACAAGGTCGCCTTCACCGGCTCGACCGCGGCCGGACGCCGCATCGGCGCCGTCTGCGGCG
Source organism: Nocardioides fonticola (assembly GCF_039536805.1). Classification (NCBI taxonomy): domain Bacteria; kingdom Bacillati; phylum Actinomycetota; class Actinomycetes; order Propionibacteriales; family Nocardioidaceae; genus Nocardioides; species Nocardioides fonticola. The sequence goes on from NZ_BAAAZH010000002.1 coordinate 46,078, forward strand.
AGCAGCTCAAGCGCTGCTCGCTCGAGCTCGGCGGCAAGTCGGCCGCGATCGTGCTCGAGGACGCCGACCTTGCCGCCACGATCGAGGGCCTGAAGTTCATCGGCCTGATGAACTCCGGCCAGGCCTGCGTGGCGCAGACCCGGGTGCTGGTGCCGCGTCACCTCGAGGCGTCCTTCGCCGATGCGCTCGGCGAGGCGGTGGCCGGCATGCAGGTCGGCGACCCGATGGACCCCGCCACCGAGATCGGCCCGATGGTCGCCCAGCGCCAGCAGGAGCGCGTCGAGAAGTACATCGCGCTCGGCCAGGAGGAGGGGGCGCGGCTGGTCACCGGCGGCGTCGGCATGCCCGCCGGGCTCGACCGCGGCTGGTTCGTGCGGCCCACCGTGTTCGCCGGCGTCGACAACCGCATGCGCATCGCGCAGGAGGAGATCTTCGGCCCCGTGCTCTCGGTGATCGCCTACGACGGGGTCGAGGACGCCGTCCGCATCGCCAACGACTCCGACTACGGCCTGGCCGGCACCGTGTGGACCGCCGACCCCGAGGCCGGCCTCGCGGTGGCCCGCGGCGTGCGCACCGGCACCTACGGCGTCAACACCTACACGATGGACTTCGCGGCCCCCTTCGGCGGCTACAAGGCCTCGGGTCTGGGCCGCGAGTTCGGTCCCGAGGGGTTGGCCCAGTACTGCGAGCTGAAGTCGATCTACACCGCCGCGCCGGCGATGTGAGATCGGGGCGGGTGCCCCGGGAAAGTTTCGGCGGGTACCCGCCGAAGGTTCAGCGGGTACCCGCCGAAACTTTCGGTGCCCGGCTGAAGCTTCGGACGCGAACCGAAAGATCCAGCGCGTACCCGCCGAAACTTTCGGGGCCCGACCGGCCATGTGAGGTCACGCGTCATCACATAGTGAGACGCGGTCTGGACCACTTTCCCGCGGTTGACATGCGGATTCGCTGTGTCAAGCGAACGATTCGTTACCGAGGGGTACATCGCGAGACGTCCCTCACCTACCCTCGCCTGTATGAGCGCCTCCACTCCGAGCCCTGCCGGCGGTCCCCTCGTGGGCGGTCCGGCCGACCCCGAGCACGACCCCACCGCGGCCTACGTGCTCGAGCCCGACTACGTCGCGAGCCTCACCGGTCGCATCGTGTCGACCACGGGGGAGTCCAAGCAGAGCCACTCGCCGATCAACGGCGCTCCGGTCGCGCACATCCCGCAGTCCAGCGAGGACGACGTCGTCGAGGCGTTCGCCCGGGCGCGCCGCGCCCAGCTGGCGTGGGCGCGCACCAGCATCGACCACCGCGCGGCGATCCTCATGCGGCTGCACGACCTCGTGCTCGACCGCCAGGAGGAGATCCTCGACCTCGTCGTGTGGGAGTCGGGCAAGGCCCGACGCCACGCCTACGACGAGGTGCTCCACATCGCGCTCACCGCGCGCTACTACGCCCGCACCGCCCACCAGCACCTCGACACCCAGCGCAAGTCCGGCGTCGTCCCGGTGCTCACGCGGGTCGAGGTCAACCGGGTCCCCAAGGGCGTCGTCGGCATCATCAGCCCCTGGAACTACCCCTTCACCATGGCGCTGTGCGACGGCCTCCCGGCCCTGCTCGCCGGCAACGCCGTGGTCACCAAGCCCGACGCCCAGACGATGCTGACCGCGCTGCTCGGCGCGCAGCTGCTCGAGGAGGCCGGCTTCCCGAAGGACCTCTGGCAGGTCGTGGCCGGCCCGGGCTCGCGGGTGGGCATGTCGATCATCGACAAGGCCGACTACGTCTGCTTCACCGGCTCGACGGCCACCGGCAAGCTCATCGCCAAGGCCTGCGCCGAGCGGCTCATCGGCTGCTCCCTCGAGCTCGGCGGCAAGAACCCGATGCTCGTGCTGCGCGACGCCGACGTCGAGCGCGCCGCCGAGGGCGCCGTCCGCGCGGCCTTCTCCAACGCCGGCCAGCTGTGCGTCTCCATCGAGCGGCTCTTCGTCGCCGACCAGGTCTACGACCGCTTCGTCGAGCGCTTCGCCGCCCGCACCGAGGCGATGGCGCTCGGCGCCACGCTCGAGTGGGGCCCCGAGATGGGCTCGCTCATCTCCCAGGACCAGCTCGACACCGTCGTCGCCCACGTCGAGGACGCCGTCGCCAAGGGCGCCCGCGTGCGTGCCGGCGGCCGTGCCCGTCCCGACCTCGGCCCGTACTTCTACGAGCCCACCATCCTCGAGGGCGTCACCCCCGAGATGACCTGCTTCGGCAACGAGACCTTCGGTCCGGTCGTCTCGGTCTACCGCTTCCACGACGAGGCCGACGCCGTGGCGCGCGCCAACGACGGCGAGTACGGCCTCAACGCCTCGGTCTACAGCCAGGACGGTCCGCGGGCCCGCGAGATCGCGCGCCAGATCAAGTGCGGCACCGTCAACGTCAACGAGGCGTTCGCTGCCACCTTCGCCAGCATCGACTCCCCGATGGGCGGCATGCGCGAGTCCGGCATGGGCCGCCGCCAGGGCAGCGAGGGCATCCACCGCTACACCGAGTCCCAGTCGGTGGCCACCCAGCGCCTGCTGCGGTTCTCGCCGGTGCTCGGGCTCTCCGACAAGTCCTACGCCACCGTCATGAACGCGAACCTGCGACTGCTCAAGAAGCTGGGAAGGGCCTGAACCCATGAGTGACACCTTCGACTACGACGTCCTCGTCATCGGATCCGGCTTCGGCGGCTCCGTCACGGCCCTGCGCCTGACCGAGAAGGGCTACAAGGTCGGCGTCATCGAGGCGGGCGCCCGCTTCGAGGACAAGGACTTCTCCAAGGGCACCTTCGACATCACCCGCTACCTGTGGGCCCCCGCCCTCGGCTGCTACGGCATCCAGCGCATCGACGCTGTCCGCGACACGATGATCGTGGCCGGCGCCGGAGTCGGCGGTGGGTCGCTGGTCTACGCCAACACCCTCTACGAGCCGCTCCCGGCCTTCTACCAGGACCCCCAGTGGCGTCACATCGCCGACTGGAAGACCGAGCTGGCGCCGTACTACGACCAGGCCAAGCGCATGCTCGGCGTCGTCGAGAACCCCGTGCGCACGCCCGCGGACGACGTCATGGAGAAGGTCGCCTCCGACATGGGAGTGGGGGAGACCTTCCACCCCACGCCGGTCGGCGTGTTCTTCGGCGGTCCGGGCGCCGCCCCCGGCGAGCAGGTCGAGGACCCGTTCTTCGGCGGCGAGGGCCCGGCCCGCAACGCCTGCACCAACTGCGGCGAGTGCATGTCGGGCTGTCGGCACAACGCCAAGAACACCCTGGTGAAGAACTACCTCTACCTGGCCGAGAAGAACGGCGCGCGCATCATGCCGCTCACCACCGTCACCCGGCTGCGTCCGCTGGCCGGCGGCGGCTACGAGGTCTCGGTGAAGTACACGAAGGCCAAGCGCGCCACGGCGAAGACCACCCGCGTGCTGACCGCCGAGCACGTCGTCCTCGCGGCGGCCTCGCTCGGCACCCAGAAGCTGCTGCACCGCATGAAGGACGAGGGCCACCTGCCGGCGCTCTCCGACCGGCTGGGCTACCTCTCGCGCACCAACTCCGAGTCGATCCTCGGTGCCATCGCGCCCAAGACCGACCCCACCGACTACACCTACGGCGTGGCCATCACCTCCAGCTGGCACCCCGACGAGAACACCCACATCGAGCCGTGCCGCTACGGCAAGGGCTTCAACACGATGGCGCTCATGCAGACGGTGCTCACCGAGGGCGACACCGGTGAGCCGCGCTGGCGTGCGTGGCTGAAGGAGATGTGGAAGGAGAAGCGCAACCTCACCACGCTCTACGACCTCAAGCACTGGTCCGAGCGCACCGTCATCGCGCTGGTGATGCAGAGCCTCGACAACTCCATCACCACCTACGGCAAGCGCAGCAAGCTCACCGGCCGCTGGCACATGACCTCGCGCCAGGGTCACGGTGCGCCCAACCCGACCTGGATCCCGGTCGCCAACGAGGCGGTCACCCGCATCGCCGGCGTGCTGGGCGGCACGGCCGGCGGCAACATCGGCGAGCCGTTCAACATGCCGCTCACCGCCCACTTCATCGGCGGCTGCGCGATCGGCGACTCCCCGGAGACCGGTGTCATCGACGCCTACCAGCGCGTCTACAACTACCCGGGGCTGCACATCGCCGACGGGTCGGCGATCTCGGCCAACCTCGGCGTGAACCCCTCGCTCACCATCACCGCCCAGGCCGAGCGGGCCATGGCGTTCTGGCCGAACAAGGGAGAGGCCGACAAGCGGCCGCCGCTGGGCGCGACCTACGAGCCCCTGGAGCCGGTGGCGCCGGCGCGTCCCGCCGTCCCGGCCACCGCGCCGGCGGCGCTGCGGCTGCCGATCGTCGGGGTCTCCTGACCCGCCTCGACCGCCCCGACCCCCGGTCCTTCGACGGCCCCCGGCCCGCGTCCGCACGCGGTCGGGTGCCGTCGGCGTCCCGGCCACGAACACGGCCGGTCCAGACCAGTCGAAGAAGTTCCATGACCTCGCGTCACCCCCCGTAACCCCCGCCCCGGAGCGTCGTTGAGGAGCATGGACCCGGCAGTCATGCTCCCTCCCAATCGCCGGGTCGCGGTCCAAGCGCTGTCCAACAGGTGCGTGGACGCTCAGGGCCCGGCCACCCTCCCTCCCCGGCCGGGCCCTGGTGCATTTCCCGGGTGTTTCCCTCAGTAGGGTGAGCTCATGAGCCAGGCCTCGCCGGACGTCGTTCCGGACCGCGACCGTGACCCTGCCGACCCCGCCTCCGAGCACGACCTCGTGCTCGTCGTCGACTTCGGCGCCCAGTACGCCCAGTTGATCGCCCGCCGCGTGCGCGAGGCGCGGGTCTACTCCGAGATCGTGCCCCACACGATGCCGATCGCCGAGATGATCGAGCGCGGGCCGAAGGCGATCATCCTCTCCGGCGGCCCCTCCTCGGTCTACGAGGACGGCGCGCCGACGATCGACCCGGCCGTCTTCGGCACGGGCGCCGCCGTGTTCGGCATGTGCTACGGCTTCCAGCTGATGGCCCAGGGCCTCGGCGGCACCGTCTCGGCCACCGGGGCGCGTGAGTACGGCCGCACCCGCGTGCAGGTCGGCCACGCCGGCACCCTGCTCGGCGGCATCCCCACCGAGCACAACGTCTGGATGTCGCACGGCGACTCCGTCACCGCGGCGCCCGAGGGCTTCGCCGTCCTCGCCTCCACCGAGTCGACGCCCGTGGCCGCCTTCGAGGACGTCGACCGGCGCCTGGCCGGCGTCCAGTGGCACCCCGAGGTGCTGCACTCCGAGCACGGTCAGCGGGTGCTCGAGCACTTCCTGTGGGACATCGCCGGCTGCCGCCAGACCTGGACCATCGGCAACATCGCCGAGGAGCAGATCGAGCGCATCGCTGCGCAGATCGGCCCCGACGGGCGCGCCATCTGCGGCCTGTCGGGCGGCGTCGACTCCGCCGTGGCCGCCGCGATCGTGCAGAAGGCGATCGGCGACCGGCTCACCTGCGTCTACGTCGACCACGGACTGATGCGCAAGGGCGAGACCGAGCAGATCGAGCGCGACTTCGTGGCCTCCACCGGCGCCAAGCTCGTCGTCGTCGACGCCGAGCAGCAGTTCCTCGAGGCCCTGGCCGGGGTCAGCGACCCCGAGACCAAGCGCAAGATCATCGGCCGCGAGTTCATCCGCACCTTCGAGGCCGCCGAGATCGAGGTCATCAAGGACGCCCCGGCCGGCACCAAGGTCGGCTTCCTCGTGCAGGGCACGCTCTACCCGGACGTCGTGGAGTCCGGCGGCGGTGCCGGCACCCACAACATCAAGAGCCACCACAACGTCGGCGGACTGCCCGACGACCTGGAGTTCGAGCTCGTCGAGCCGCTGCGCACCCTGTTCAAGGACGAGGTGCGCCTGGTCGGCGAGCAGCTCGGCCTGCCGCCGGAGATCGTGTGGCGCCACCCGTTCCCCGGCCCCGGCCTGGGCATCCGCATCATCGGCGAGGTCACCCGCGAGCGCCTCGACATCCTGCGCGAGGCCGACGCCATCGCCCGCGAGGAGCTGACCAAGGCCGGCCTCGACCGCGACATCTGGCAGTTCCCGGTGGTGCTGCTCGCCGACGTCCGCTCGGTTGGCGTCCAGGGCGACGGCCGCACCTACGGCCACCCCGTCGTCCTGCGCCCGGTCACCTCCGAGGACGCCATGACCGCCGACTGGGCGCGGCTGCCCTACGACGTCCTGGAGAAGATCTCCACGCGCATCACCAACGAGGTGCGCGAGGTCAACCGGGTCACCGTCGACATCACCTCCAAGCCGCCGGGCACGATCGAATGGGAGTGAGCATCCGCCGCGCGATCGCCCGCGCGCTCCTGCGGCTCTCCCGGTGGCGCACCACCGGCGAGCTGCCGCAGTCGGCGATCCTGGTCGGCGCTCCGCACACCTCCAACTGGGACTGGGTGCTGACGATGCTCCTGGCCTGGGACTACGGCGTGACGATCCGGCTGCTGGTCAAGGACTCCCTCTTCAAGGGGCCGCTGGGCTGGCTGCTGCGCGCCACCGGAGCGGTCTCCCTCGACCGCGACAACCCCAAGGCCACCATCGAGGCGCTCCTGGCCGAACAGGCCGCCTCCGACACCTTCCTGCTCGGGTTGGCGGCCGAGGGCACCCGGTCGCGCGGGGAGTACTGGAAGTCCGGCTTCTACCGCATCTCCCAGCAGACCGGTCTGCCGATCACCCTGGCGTTCCTCGACGCTCCGAGCCGCACCGTCGGCTGGGGGCCGACCTTCCACCCCAGCGGCGACGTGCGGGCCGACATGGACCGCATCCGCGACTTCTACGCGCCGATCACCGGCATCCGGCCCGAGGGCTTCACCACGCCGCGCCTGCGCGAGGAGGACGCCGGAGCGTGAGCGACCTGCGCTGGGCGGTCGTCGCGAGCAGGGAGCTCGGCGACGCCGACCGGTCCGCGCTGCGCGAGCTCTGGGACGACGCGTTCGGGGAGCGATTCTCCGACGACGACGCCGACCACGCCTTCGGCGGCGTCCACGTGATCGCCCGCGACGACGAGGGACGCCCGGTGGCGCACGCCAGCGCGGTGCCGCGGCGGCTGCGGGTGGGGGAGACCTGGTTCGAGGCCGCCTACGTCGAGGCGGTCGCGGTCGCCCGGGCCCGGCGGCGCCAGGGGCTCGGCACGATCGCGATGGAGCTGCTCGCCGACCAGATCGCCGCCGGATGGCCCTTCGCGATGCTCTCCACCGGCAGCCACGGCTTCTACGAACGGCTGGGCTGGCGGCGCTGGGCCGGCCGTTCGCTCACCCGGCGCGCCGACGGCGCCGAGGAGTTCGACGACGAGCACGGCGGGCTCATGGTGCTCGTGCCCGACGGCGTCCCGGTGCCCGGTCTCGACCTCACCCTCGACGTGGTGTGCGAGGACCGCGCCGGCGACGCCTGGTGATCCGCGCGCGGCCGCGCATGGCAGGCTCGCCCTCGTGATCCGCGATCTGAGCGACGACGAGGCACGCGAGGCCCTGGTCTGCAAGTGGGGGCTGGTGGCCCCCGACGTCCTGCCCGCCTGGGTCGCGGAGATGGACTACGCGATCGCGCCGCCCATCACCGAGGCGCTGCACCGCGCTGTCGCCGCGGGCCGCACCGGCTACCCGCAGTTCGCGGCGGGTGGCGCCCTCGGCGCGGCCTACGCCGGCTTCGCGGCCCGGCAGTTCGGCCACGAGGTCGACCCCGAGCGCGTCGTCGCCACCGTCGACGTGACCGCCGGGGTGCGCCTGGCCCTCGACGTCCTCGCGCCGCCCGGACCGTTGCTCATGCCCGTCCCGGCCTACAGCCCCCAGCTCGCGATCGCCGAGATCTGCGGGCGCGAGCGCCGCGACCTGGTCGTCGAGCCGGACGCCGCGCACGCGGGCATCGACCTCGCCGCCCTCGACCGGGCCTTCGCCGACGGCGCCCGGGTGCTGCTGCTCACCCAGCCGCACAACCCGTGGGGTCGGGTCTTCTCCCGGGCCGAGCTCGAGGGCATCCGCGACGTCGTCCGGCGTCACGACGCGTTCGTGATCAGCGACGAGATCCATGCCCCGATCACGCTGGGCGACGCCGTCCACGTGCCGTACCTCGCGGTTACCGGCACGGCCGAGCACGCCGTGGCGGTCGTGGCCGCCTCGAAGGCCTTCAACATCGCCGGTCTCAAGTGCGCGCAGATGGTTACCGCCGACGAGCGTCTGCACCAGCGGCTGGTGACCGCTCCGATGGCCCGCAACGACTCCTGGTCGGTGCTCGGCGTCGAGGCCTCCATCGCCGCCTACGCCGAAGGCGACGCCTGGTTGGCCGCGCTGCGGACGACGTTGACCGCTCGACGCGAGCAGTTCGTCGCCGGGCTCGCCGCCACCCTGCCGCTCGCGCGTATGCGCCCGCTGGAGGCGACCTACCTCGCCTGGGTCGACCTGCGCGCCTACGGGCACGACGACCCTGCGGCGCGCGCGCTCGACCTCGCGCGACTGCAGGTCTCGGCCGGCCACGACTACCACCCGGGACTGGCCGGGCATGTGCGGGTCAACATCGCGACCAGCGAGGCGCGGGTCGAGGAGATCGTGCGTCGCCTCGGGGTCGCGGTCGGCTGACCCGCCGCTCGACCCGCGGCCCGACCCGCGGCCCGACTGGTCGCGGTGCGGTCAGCGAGCGCGCTTGCGCTGGGCCTTCTGGGCCTTCTTCGTGCGGCGACGCAGCTGGAGGATGCGCAGGGTGCCGGCGATCGCCGTCAGCAGGATGCCGGCGGCGGTGGCGGCCAGCAGCGCGACCGCCACCGAGACCTGGCCCTCCCAGACGAGGAAGCGCACGGTCGTCTTGGCGGTGTTCTGGGCGATGAAGATGATGAGCAGCACCAGGATCAGGCCGAGACCCACCGTGCCCACGAACGCGCCGCTCGTGCGCGACCCACGCAGCGGGTCGGCGATCGGCGGGGCCGGGCGCTCCTCGGTGGGCGGCGTGCCGGGAGTCCCCGAGGTCGGCTCGGCGCCGTCGGCGGCTCCGGTCGCCGGGTCGGGCGAGAGGTCGAGCGGACCGGACTCGGGGCTGTCGGACGTAGGCGTGCTCACGTCTCCGACCGTAGCGGAGCAGACACCGTGACACCCACCCGAGCGGGTGCCTGTCATCGTGGTCTCGGACGCGCCTTCGCAGGGCTCTGCCCCGGTCGGGGGTGCGGCGGGATCCGGCCCGTACCCCGGGTGGCATAGACCACTCCCGGGGAACCGTCGTTCCGCGTGACTTCCGGTCCGAACGGACCTAGAGTTTTCAACGAACCGCTGGTGACCCGAGACGCCAGCGGTTCTCTACATTTCCGGGTGTTCCATCCCCGGGCGCGGGCCGTGGATCTGGCCTGGATCAGGCTCCGGCGAGTTCCCGCGCGACCGGCTCGAGGATCTGTTCGGCGAAGCGCTCCATGCCGTCGAGCTTCTGCTCCAGCCCGCAGTCGAGACCGTGGTAGTAGGCCCAGGGCATCGTCATCACGTCGGTGACGCCGCGCTCGCCGGCGCGCAGGAAGTGCTCGGGCAGGAACGCGTCGCTCAGCGCGGTGATGACCGAGAACGGCCGCTCGTTGCCGGCCTGCTCCCGCAGTTCGGCGAGGCGGCGTGCGTGGGCGGCGGCCTCGTCGGTGGTGTAGATGTCGCCGACCCAGCCGTCGTGGCGGGCCGCACGGGCGAAGGCGACCTCGGAGAGTCCGCCGACGTAGATCGGGATCCGTCCCGGCGGGGTCGGCTCCATGACCAGTCGCGGTGCCTCGTAGAACTCGCCGCTGAACGTGCTCCAGCCCGGCGACCACAGCTCGGCGAGCAGGTCGAGGGCCTCGTCGGTACGGCGTCCCCGGGTGCGGAAGTCGGCCTCGAGCAGCTCGAACTCCTCCCGGCACCAGCCGATGCCGACACCGAGGGCGACCCGTCCGCCCGAGAGCACGGCAGCGGTGCCCACCGACTTGGCGACCTGGAAGGGGTTGCGCATCGGCAGCACGTAGATCGAGGTGAAGAACCGCAGCCGGGTCGTCAACGCCCCGAGCGCGCCCACCAGCACCCACGGATCGGGCCACTGCGCATCGGACTGCCAGCGCCGTGCGCCGTCCTTCGTGTACGGGTAGGGCGTCGTCAGCTCTTCGAGGTCGACCACATGGTCGGGCACGGCCAGCGAGTCGTACCCGAGGCGGTCGGCGGCCTGAGCGATCGCCGGCAGGTCGGTGACGGGCAGGTAGGCGGTGCTGATCGAGAAGCGCACCCCCGCAGCGTAGCGGGAGAAATAGAACGCGTTCTAGAAGTCGTCGTCGGCGATGACGTGCATGGCGGCCTCCTCGGCCGACGCGCCCGCCCCGTCGATGCCGACGTCGTCGCCGACGAGGTCCTTCTCGGTGTCCTCGCCCCAGCCTTCGTCGGGGGCGACGAGGCGTCCGGCCCGTCGGTCGCCGACCTCGCCGTCGTCGAGGACCTCCTCCTCGACCTCGTCGCGATCGAGGACGGCGTACGGGTCGGGCTCGGGCGCCTCCTGCGCGATGCGTTGGTCGAGGGTCTCGCCGACCGCCTCCTCGTAGGGGGTGTTGCCGAAGCCCTGGCCGGCCGAGGGCTTCTCGGGCGGGGAGTAGCCGCGGTCGAGCTCGTCGTCGACCTCGCCCTCGACGTCGTCGAGACGATCGGCGTTGACCGGCTGGTCCTCGGCGTCCTCGGGCAGGTCGGGCTCGTACTCCGCGCTCGTCATGGCCTCGACCCTAGGCACCCGTCGAGCGCGGTCGCGTCATCCGCGGGGGTGGTCGTACAGCGTGGTGCGCTCGCGGACCGGCCTGCCGATACCGTCGGCGATCTCGGCCAGCTCGGCGACGGTCTTGGCCGAGCCGTGCTCGGAGCCGGCCATCCGGGAGATGGTCTCCTCCATGAGCGTGCCGCCGAGGTCGTTGGCGCCCGAGCGCAGCATCGCCCGCGTGCCCTCGACGCCGAGTTTCACCCAGGACGTCTGGATGTTGTCGATACGGCCGTGCAGGAGGATGCGCGCCATCGCGTGCACCGCGAGGTTGTCGCGCAGGGTCGGGCCGGGCCGGGCGACGCCCGCGAGGTAGATCGGAGCGCTGGTGTGCACGAAGGGCAGCGGCACGAACTCGGTCAGCGCGGCGTTGCCGTGCTCGCGGGCGGCGTCCTGGACGCCGGCCAGCACCCGCAGGTGGGCCACCCAGTGCCGCGGGTTGTCGACATGGCCGTACATCATCGTCGAGGTGGTCGGGATGCCGACGCGATGCGCGGTGGTGATGATCTCGACCCACGTGCGGGTGGGCAGCTTGCCCTTGGTGAGGATCCAGCGCACCTCGTCGTCGAGGATCTCCGCCGCGGTGCCGGGGATCGAGCCCAGACCCGACTCGCGCACCTTGATGAGGAAGTCCTCGATCGAGAGGCCCGTGCGGGCGGTGCCGTTGACGATCTCCATCGGGGAGAAGGCGTGCACGTGCATGTCGGGCACGCGCTGCTTGACGGCCTCGACCAGCTCGAAGTACGCGGTGGCCGGCAGCTCGGGGTCGATGCCGCCCTGCATGCAGACCTCGGTGGCGCCCAGCCCCCAGGCCTCCTCGGCACGGTCGGCGACCTGGTCGAGGGAGAGCGAGTAGGCGTCGGCGTCGGTGCGGCGCTGGGCGAAGGCGCAGAAGCGGCAGCCGACGTAACAGACGTTGGTGAAGTTGATGTTCCGGTTGACCACGTAGGTGACGTCGTCGCCGACGACCTCGCGGCGCAGGTCGTCGGCCAGCCGGCACACCTGGTCGAGCAACGGGCCCTCGGCCGTGATGAGCGTGAGCGCATGCTCGGGGGAGAGGTTGCCGGGGTCGTGCTCGGCAGCCGCGAGGGCGTCGCGACCCTCGGCGTGCAGCACCGCCGGCGCGCCGCCGAGGCTCGCGGCGGCCTCGCGCACGGCGTCCCAGTCGCCGTAGACGTGGGCGAAGTCGGAGCGCCGGTCGTCGGTGCGGCCCTCGGTGTCGACCGCCTCGTGCAGGTCGGTACGGCCGCGGCCGCCGCCGGCCTCGGCGAAGCCGCCGTCGGGCTCCTGCCACGGCAGACCGGTGGGCCGGACGCCGTCGCGGGCCAGGCCGTCGGGCCCCACCAGGGCGGCGACATGGCCGCTCAGCCGCGGGTCGAGCCACGGCTCGCCGGCGCGGACGTACTCGGGGTGGATCGTCAGCCGCGGACGCAGGTCGAACCCGCAGGACGCCGTGATCTCGCGCAGCCGCTCGACCGAGGGCCAGGGCCGCTCGGGGTTGACGTGGTCGGGGGTGAGCGGGGAGACCCCGCCCCAGTCGTCGACACCCGCGCCGAGCAGCAGGCGGCACTCCTCGAGGTCGACGAGGTTCGGCGGCGCCTGGATGCGCGCCTTCGGGCCGAGCACCAGCCGGCTGACGGCCAGCACCGCGCGGTACTCGGTGAGGCCGAGGTCGTCGCGGTGCCGCATGGCGGTCTGCGGCTTGGCCCGGAAGTTCTGGACGATGACCTCCTGGATCGCGCCGTAGGCGCGCATCGCCCCGCGGATCGCGAAGATCGTGTCGGCCCGCTCGGCCAGCGTCTCCCCGATACCGACCAGCAGACCCGTGGTGAACGGGACGGTGAGCCGCCCGGCGTCCTCGAGCACCTGGAGGCGCACGGCGGGGTCCTTGTCGGGGGAGCCGTAGTGCGCGAGGCCCTTGGTCTCGAACAGTCGACGCGAGGTGGTCTCGAGCATGACGCCCATCGAGGGGGCCACCGGCTTGAGCCGGTTCATCTCCTCCCACGTCATGACGCCGGGGTTGAGGTGGGGCAGCAGGCCGGTCTCCTCCAGCACCCGGATCGCCATCGCCCGCACGTAGGCCAGGGTCGAGTCGTAGCCCTGCTCGTCGAGCCAGGCCCGGGCCTCGGGCCAGCGGTCCTCGGGCCGGTCGCCGAGGGTGAACAGCGCCTCCAGGCAGCCCAGGGCGGCTCCGTCGCGGGCGATCTGGAGGATCTCGTCGGGGGAGAGGTAGGGCGTCCGCCCCTCCCGCTCGGCCTGGGCGGGCGTCTCGACGAAGGTGCAGTAGTGGCACCGGTCGCGGCACAGCTTGGTGACCGGGATGAAGACCTTGGGCGAGTAGGTGACCACGCCCGGCCGGCCGGCCGCGACCAGCCCGGCGTCGCGGACGGCCGCGGCCGCGGCACAGAGACGGTCGAGGTCGTCACCCGTGGCCGCCAGCAGGGCGGTGGCCTCGGCAGGGTCGAGCGCCGCCCCCCGCTCGGCCCGCGCGAGCGCGCGCCGGATCTGCTGGGGGGTGGGGGTCTCGCCTACCGACGGAGCGATCACTCGGTCAGGCTAACCCGAGCTGCCGACGCCTCGGCGAGTGGTCCGTCCTGCGTGCCGCCGTGCTCCCCGCGGGCCAGCTTCGAGGGCCACCAGATGCGGTCGCCGAGATCGAGGTTGATCGCGGTGACCAGCACCGAGCGCACGATGATCGTGTCGAGCAGGACCCCGAGCGCGACCGCCGTGCCGAGCTCGGCCAGGAACACCAGGGGCAGGGTGCCGAGGACGGCGAAGGTCGCTGCCAGCACCAGGCCGGCCGAGGTGATCACGCCACCGGTCGAGGACAGCGCGATGAGCGAGCCCTCGCGGGTGCCGCGCTCGAGGGTCTCCTCGCGGACCCGGGTCATCAGGAAGATGTTGTAGTCGATGCCGAGGGCGACGAGGAAGACGAACGTGAAGAGCGGGAACCCCGGATCGGCGCCGGCGAAGCCGAAGACGTAGGTGAAGATCAGCGCCGAGATGCCCAGGGCGGCGCCGAAGGACAGCACGACGGTGGCCAGCAGGATCAGCGGTGCGGCGACGGCACGCAGCAGACCGATCAGGATCAGCAGCACGACGATCAACACCAGCGGGATGATCACCTTGTTGTCGCGTTCGGAGGCGGTCTTGGTGTCGACGTAGAAGGCCGAGCCGCCGCCGACCAGAGCGTCGGCGTCGGGGACGGCGTGCACGGCATCGCGTGCGGCGTCGACGATGCCGAAGGCCTTCGGCGAGGAGATGTCGGCGTCGATCGGCGCCTCCACGTAGACCCGGTCGGCGCTCACCGGCCGCGGGTCGGTGAGGGTGCCGAGCCCGCTGACACCCTGGAGCGCCTTCGCCACGGCGCCGACGCTGTCGGCGTTGCTGACCACCTGGACCGTGTTGGAGTTGTCGAGCAGGCCGTGCTCGACGAGCACCTTCTGACCCTTGATGGAGTCGAACTCCTTGGTGTAGCTGTCGGCGGTCGAGAGACCGGCGGTGTCGAGCTTGACCAGGCCGAGGCAGGCGATGCCGAGCACGATCGCGGTGCCGACCCACACGCGGCGGGGCCGCGGGGAGATGGCGGCACCGACGCGGGCCCACAGGCCCGAGGCGGTGGGCTCCTCCGAGCCGAAGGTCGGGCGCTTCGGCCAGAAGATCCAGCGGCCGAAGATCACGAGCAGTGCGGGCAGCACGGTGACCATGACGACCACCGTCACGAGCACGCCGATCGCGTTGACCGGGCCGAGGCCCGCGGTCGAGTTGAGGTCGGCGGCCAGCAGGCACAGCATGCCGACGGCGACGGTGGCCGCGCTGGCGAGGATCGCGGGCGCCGCCCGGTGCAGGGCGAAGGCCATCGCCTCGTGCCGGCTCTCGTGGCGGCGCAGCTCCTCGCGGTAGCGCGCGATGAGCAGCAGGGCGTAGTCGGTGCCGGCGCCGATGACCAGGATCGAGAGGATCGCCTGACTCTGCCCGTTGACGGTGAGCCCGGCGTGCTTGGCGAGCAGGTAGATGAGGCCCTCGGACATCTGCAGCGACAGGCCGGCGCAGAAGATCGGCAGGATCCAGAGGATCGGGCTGCGGTAGGTGAACAGCAGGATCAGGATGACGATGCCGAAGGTGGCCAGGAGCAGCGTGGTGTCGAGACCGCCGAAGGCCTCGGACGCGTCGGCCGCCTGGCCGCCGAATCCGGCCAGGTGCACGGTGACGCCGTCCATCTTCGTGATCTCGCGGATCTTGTCGGCGGCGTCGGGGATGTCGTTCCACCCGTTCTTGCCGAAGTTGAAGGTCAACGCGGTGACCGCGACCTCGCCGTCCTGCGAGTACCCGCCGAACCCGAGCGCGGCGGCCTGCTCGGGGGTGAGGACCTGCCCGGTGACGCCGTCGATCTTCGCCAGGTCGGTGGCCTGGGCGGTGATGGCCTGCTTGTCGGCGTCGCTGAGGCCGCCCGGCTTGTCGTAGACGATGAGGGTGGGGATGTCGTTGGGGTCGACGGTGCTCGACAGCTCGTTCGAGACCTCGGTCGACTCCGCCGAGCCCGGCAGCCAGGAGGAGGCCTCGTTGTTCTGGACGTCGGCCAACTTCGCCGCGAGCGGGGCCAGCAGACCGACGAGGATGAAGGCGAGGACGACGACGGCGGGGGCGGTGCGCTTGCCGGCGAGGCGGCCGGCGATCTGTCGATGCATGAGTGAACTCCAGCAGAGAGCGGGGACATTCGGCATCGGGATTACCCCCGAGCCCACCCTGAGAGACAGCTGAGCGCCCCGGAACTCATCGGTCCAGACCAGTGCGGCCCGGATCGCGGCGTCCCGGGGCGTCCCGAAGGGCCCCAGCCGTCCTGGGGAGCGTCAGCGCACGCGCAGCTTGCGCAGCAGCTTGAGCTGGGCGTTGCCCTGCTTGACGAACTTCTCGATGTCCTCGCCGGCCACCGCCAGGCTCATGCCGCGGATCGAGGCCACGGTCTGGCTCTCGGTGTACTTGCGGATGCCCTCGGCGCCATGACGGCGTCCGAGGCCGGAGTCGCCCATGCCGCCCATGCCGGCCTCGATGGAGGCGGCTGCGAGCCCGGCGCCGTCGTTGATGTTCACCGAGCCGGCGCGGATCAGGGTCGCCATCGCCTCGGCGGCCGCGATGTCCTGGCTCCAGATGCTGGCCGAGAGGCCGTAGGAGCCCTCGTTCGCCTTGGCGATCGCCTCGTTGTCGTGGGCGACGGGGTAGAGGGAGATGACCGGCCCGAAGGTCTCCTGCAGGCACACGGTCATGGACGGCGTCACGCCCTCGAGCACCGTCGGCTCGTACATGAGCGGGCCGAGGTCGGGGCGGGCCCGGCCGCCGGCGAGCACGGTGGCGCCCTGGGCGACGGCGTCGTCGACGTGGGCGACGACGGTGGCCAGCTGGGCTGCCGAGGCCATCGAGCCGACCTCGACGGAGTAGTCGAAGGTCTGGCCGAGCGTGAGGCGCTTGACCGCCCGCACGAGGCGCTGCTTGAACTCGTCGTAGACGTCGCGGTGCACGAGCACCCGCTCGGTGTGGATGCACATCTGGCCGGTGTTGGCGAAGGCCGCGGCGATCGTGCCGGCGACCGCCTTGTCGAGGTCGGCGTCGGCGCGCACGATGAGCGGGTTCTTGCCGCCGAGCTCGAGGCTGGCGCCGATGAGGCGCTCGCCGGCGCGGGCGCCCACGAGGCGTCCGGTGCGGGTGGAGCCGGTGAAGCAGATGTAGTCGACGTGGTCGATGAGGGCACCGCCGACGGTCGGTCCGTCGCCGACGACGATGCGCCACAGCTCGGTGGGCAGGCCCGCCTCGGCCATCAGGTCGCGCGCCCACAGGAGGGTGAGGGCCGTCTGGTCGTCGCCCTTGCTCACCACGCCGTTGCCGGCCAGCAGTGCCGGGATGGCGTCGCCGACGCCGAGGTAGAGCGGGTAGTTCCAGGGGCTGATGATGCCGACCACGCCCTTGGCGACCCGCACCTCCTTGACCCGGGAGAGGCCGGGCACCGCGCCGCGCACCTTGTTGTCCTTCAGGTAGGCGGCGCCGTGGCGGGCGTAGTGCCGGGCGATGTTGCCGACCTGGAGGATCTCCTGCCACGCCGAGAAGCGGGACTTGCCCATCTCCCACTGGATCAGGTCGATCACCTGGTCCTGGCGCTCCACGAGGAGGTCGTAGAAGCGCAGCATCACCGCGGCCCGGTCGGCGAAGTCGCGGGTGGCCCACGGCTTCTGGGCCACGCGGGCACCCGCCACCGCGGCGGCGACGGCGTCCGGGGACGACGTCGGGACGGCGGCGGTCGGCCGCTGGTCGTAGGGCGCGAGCGGGCTGACGACGGCGGTCGAGCCCTCCTCCCGCTCGACCCAGCGGGTCAACCGGGTGAGGACGGCGTCGTTGACCCACGCGGGGCGGGCCGCCGGCAGGTCGGCGAGCGCCTCGGGGGCGATGTCGGTCGCGGTCATGGGGTCTCCTCGGGCGTCAACGGTCGGGACGGGTGGGTGGGGTGCGGGTCGGCGCTCAGCCGTAGAGCCGGTCGATCACGTCGGCGTACTTGTCGTGGACGACGCGGCGCTTGAGCTTGAGGGTGGGGGTGAGCTCCTCGGACTCCGCCGTCCACTCGACCGGCAGGAGTTCGAAAGCCTTGACCTGCTCGGGCCGCGACAGCCGCTCGTTGGCCTCCTCGACGGCAGCGGCCGCCATGGCGCGGATCTGCGGGTGCTGGGCGAGCTCGGCGAGGCTCATCTCGGGCAGACCGAGCTTCTGGGCCACCAGCGGCGTGATCTCGGCGTCGAGGGTGAGCATCGCGACGACGTAGGGGCGCCCCTCGCCGTAGACCAGCGCGTGTCCGATGATCGGCGACTCCTTGAGGTGGTTCTCGATGTTCGACGGCGCGATGTTCTTGCCGGCCGCGGTGATGATCAGCTCCTTCTTGCGGTCGACGACCTGGAGGAAGCCGTCCTCGTCGAGCACGCCGATGTCGCCGGTGTGCACCCAGCCGTCGGCGTCGATGAGGTCGCGGGTGGCGTCCTCCTGGCGGTAGTAGCCGCCGGAGGTCACCGGGCCGCGGGCCAGGATCTCGCCGTCCTCGGCCAGGGTGACCTCGACGCCGGGGAGCGCGCGCCCGACGGTGCCGAGCCGGAACTGCTCCGGGCCGCCGGAGGTGACGGCCGCGCACGTCTCGGTCATGCCGTAGACGTCGTAGATGCGCATGCCGAGACCGGCGAAGAAGCGGGCGACCTCGAGCGGCATCGGTGCCGCCGCCGAGGCGGCCCACTCGCAGCGGTCGAGGCCGAGCAGCGCGCGCAGGAAGCCGAGGAGGGCGGCGTCGACGGCCTCGAAGCGGGCCTGGAGCTCCGCGGACGGCGTCCGGTCGTACTGCTGGGCCTCGACGTACTCCAGGCCGACGGCGAACGCGGCCTCCACCTGGGCGCGCTTCTCGGGATCGGGCTCGGCGGCCAGCTTGGCCGAGACGCCGGTCTTGATCTTCTCCCACACCCGCGGAACGCCGAAGAAGCGCGTCGGCCGCACCTCGCCGAGCGCGCCCAGCAGCAGCGCCGGGTCGGCGATGAGGTGGATGTCGCCGCCGTTGATCTGCGGCATGTACATGCCCAGCATCCGCTCGGCGATGTGCGCGAAGGGCAGGTAGGAGAGGAAGACGATGTTCTCCGCCGAGCCGGAGACGTGCAGCGAGGACGCCGTCTCGAAGAGCACGTTGTGGTGCGTGAGCAGCACGCCCTTCGGGTTGCCGGTCGTGCCGGAGGTGTAGAGGATCGTGATCGGGTCGTCGGGCGTGATCGCGGCGATGCGCGCGTCGACCTCGGCGTCCAGCTCGGCGCGCCGGGCCTCGCCCTCGGCCAGGAAGTCGGTCCACGACACGAACCGGTCGTCGTCGGCGGGCACCTCGGCGTCGATGAGGACGACGCGGCGCACCGTGCTCGACTCGGCCAGCGCCCGCTGCCAGCGGGCGAGGTGGTCGGCACTCTCGAGGATCACGAGGGTCGGCTCGGCATGGCCGGCGATGTAGGCGACCTGCTCGGGGGACAGCGTGTTGTAGACCGACATCGACACGGCCCCGGCGTGCATGGCCGAGAGGTCGGCGACGACGTGCTCGATGCGGTTGGCGGCCATGATCGCCACCCGGTCGCCGGCCGCGACCACGGCGGCCACGACGGCGGCCGCGCCGGCGCGGAACTGCTCGCGCAGCTCGCCCCACGTCAGGCTGCGCCACCCGGGCGCGTAGCCGGCCGCGAGGTCGATACCGACCTTGTCGGAGTAGGCGCGCTCGTCGCGGTGGGCCTCGATGGTGCGGGCGAGGGCCCGAGGCAGGGTGAGTCCGGCGATCTCGGACTCGATGGCGGTGCGCTGGGCGAGGACGTCGGTCATGTGGGGACTCCGGTGTCGTGGCGGTGGGGGAGTGTCGTGGATCACAGGTCGATCCGGATGCACCGACGCCGGGTCGCGTGGGACACGACCCGGCGTCGGGCTCGATGCGGTGCGGGGGCTGCTCGGTGTCAGATCCCGAGGGAGCGGCCGATGATCTCCTTCTGGATCTCGGTCGTGCCGCCGTAGATCGTCTGGATGCGGCTGTCGATGAACGCCTTGGCGATCGGGTACTCGAGCATGTAGCCGTACCCGCCGTGCAGCTGGACGCCGCGGTCGACGAGCTTGGTCTGCAGCTCGGTGGTCCACCACTTCGCCATCGAGGCCAGCGCGGTGTCGGCCTCGCCGGCGTTCAGCTTGAGGATGCAGTCGTTGATGAAGGTGCGGGCGATGTAGACCTCGGTGGCCATCTCGGCGAGCAGGAAGCGGTTGTGCTGGAACTTGCCGATCGGCTTGCCGAACGCCTCGCGCTGCTTGGCGTAGTCGAGGCACAGGTTGAGCACGTGCTCGCATGCCGCGACCGCGATGACGCCGATGGAGATGCGCTCCTGGGGGAGGTTCTGCATCAGGTAGATGAAGCCGTGGCCCTCCTCGCCGAGCAGGTTCTCCTTGGGCACGATGACGTTGTCGAAGAACAGCTCGCCGGTGTCCTGGGCCTTCATGCCGACCTTGTCGAGGTTGCGGCCGCGCTCGAAGCCCTCCATGCCGCGCTCGACGACCAGCAGGCTGAAGCCCATGTGGCCGGCGTCGGCGTCGGTGCGGGCGACCACGATGACGAGGTCGCTCATGATGCCGTTGCTGATGAAGGTCTTCGAGCCGTTGAGGACGTAGTGGTCGCCCTTGTCGACGGCCGTGGTGCGGATGCCCTGGAGGTCGGAGCCGGCGCCCGGCTCGGTCATCGCGATCGCGGAGATGATCTCGCCGGCGACGAGGCCGGGCAGCCAGCGCTGCTTCTGCTCCTCGGTGCCGAGCTCGCTGATGTAGGGGACGATGATGTCGGTGTGCAGCGGGAAGCCGAGCCCGCTCGCGCCGACCTTCGAGATCTCCTCGGTGACGACCGCGTTGTAGCGGAAGTCCTTCAGGCCCAGGCCGCCGTACTGCTCCTCGACGTCGAAGGCGAGCAGACCGGTCGCGCCGGCCTTGCGCCAGACCTCGCGGTCGACGTGGCCGTCCTTCTCCCACTGGTCGTGGTAGGGCGCCACCTCCTTCTCCAGGAAGGTGCGCACCATCTGGCGGAAGTCCTCGTGCTCCTGCTCGTAGATGGACGTGGGGGTGGCCATGGGTTACCTCCGGCTGGTGTCTGCGGGTGCTCTGGGGTGTGCGGGCCGCGACGCCGTCCGGCGCCGTGACACTGACAATGTAACTGTGACAGCAATGCTGTCAGGGTTCAATCGACGTCTCGACCATCGGTCGCCCGCGAGCCGACGGCGTTAGGGTGCGGCCCATGTCCGCTGAGGGGGCCGAGGACGCCTACACCGTCGACGAGTTGGCCGCCGCCGTCGGCCTGACGGTGCGGACGACGCGCTACTACGCCTCGCTCGGCCTGCTGCCGCCGCCCGAGCGACGGGGCCGGGTCGCCTACTACGGCGCCCTGCACCGGGCGCGGCTCGAACTGGTGCGGGCGCTGCAGGACCACGGGTTCACCCTCCAGGCCATCGAGCGGTTCCTGGCCTCGGTGCCCGAGGACGCCGGCGTCGAGGACCTCGCCCTCCAGCGCGCGATGCTCACCTCGTGGTCGGGCGGGCCGACCGAGCGGCTGACCCGCGCCGAGCTCGACGCGCGTGCCGGCCGGGCGCTGCGCGACGACGAGGTCGACCTGCTCGAGCAGATGGGCGTGATCGATCGCAGCGGCGAGCGCTACCTGCCGCTGCCGAGCCTGGCGATCGGCGTCGAGCTGCTCGACCTCGGCATCCCCGCCGAGGCGGCCGGGGCGGCCGCGGAGTCGATCCGCGGGCACATGGAGAGCCTCGTCGACGACCTCACCCGCATCCTGCGCACCGGCGTCCTGGCCGCCTACCGCGCCGAGCACTCCCCGGAGGAGGCCGCCCGGCTGGAGCAGGCCCTGCCCCGATTGCGTCAGCTGACGCTCGAGGCGATCGTCGCCGGCTTCCAGCGGGCGGCGAACGCCGTCATCACGCGGTCGCTCATGCTGCCGCGGGAGTGACGCCCCGGGAGTGATGCCGAGCAGGCCCGGGAAACCGCTGCTGGGACGGCGAACCTTCGCCGTCCTGCGTGCAAGGTTCTTCGGTCGACCGAAGAACCTTGCACGCCACGTCAGCGTGTCAGGACACCCACTCCTTGACCTTCGCGATGTCCCCGGCGGGGTCGGCGGAGGCGGGGGAGACCGAGAGGTGGGTGACGCCGGCCTCGGCGAACGCGGCGATGCGCTCCTTGACGTAGGACTCCGGGCCCACCAGGTTGCCGGCCTCGAGCCAGTCGGTCGGGATGAGCGCCTCGGCCTCCTTCTTCTTGCCCGAGAGGTAGAGGTCCTGGATCTCCTTGGCCTCCTTCTCGTAGCCGTACTCGCAGGCGAGGTCGTTGTAGAAGTTCTTGCCGCGCGCGCCCATGCCGCCGACGTAGAGGGCGTACATGGGCCGCATGAAGTCGAGCATGCCCTTGACGTCGTCGCCGATCGCGAGCATGCCGCCGGCGTTGATCGAGAGCGGCCCGAGGTCGGCCGACCGCTTGGCCAGGCCCTTGGCGATCTGCTCGCCCCACACGTCCTTGGCCTTGTCGGGGTGGAAGAGGAAGGGCAGCCAGCCGTCGGCGATCTCGGCGGTCATGGTGACGTTCTTGTCGCCCAGCGCGGCCACCCAGATCGGGACGTCGGCCCGCTCGGGCTTGTTGAGCAGCTTCAGCGGCTTGCCCAGGCCCAGCCCCTGGTCGGCCGGCAGCGGCAGCTTGAAGATGCCGTCGGAGGTCAGCGGCTCGCCGCGCAGCCCCTGGCGCAGCAGGCCGATGATCTCGCGGGTGCGGCCCAGCGGCCGGTCGTAGGGCAGGCCGTGGAAGCCCTCGATGACCTGCGGGCCCGAGGCGCCCAGGCCCATGACCGCGCGGCCGCCGGAGACGTTGTCGAGGCCGGCGGTGGTCTGCAGCAGCGCGCCCGGCGTGCGCGAGTAGATGTTGAGGATGCCCGCGCCGATCTGCACCGTCTCGGTCTTCGCGGCGAGGTAGCCCATCAGCGTGGGCGCGTCGAAGCCGTACGGCTCGGCCACCCAGATGAGGTCGAGGCCGGCCTTCTCGAGCGCGACGACCTGGTCGGCGGACTCGCGCGGGTTGCCGGCGTAGACGAGGGGCATCGTGAGCTTCATCGGGTTCCTTCGCTGGTGCGGGGGCGGTGTCTCAGATCGTGACAGTAGCACTGTCAGAATTGTGCGTGGTGCCATCATCGGCGCTGTGACTGAGACGACCCCGACGCCCGTGATCTCCACCCCGGCCGGCACCGAGATCACCCCGCCCACCGCACCGTTCACCATCGCCGTCATCGGCGGCACCGGCCCCCAGGGCAAGGGCCTGGGCTACCGGTTCGCCCGCGGCGGCCACACCGTCGTCTTCGGCAGCCGCTCGGCCGAGAAGGGCGAGGCCGTCGCCGAGGAGGTCGCCGCCCGGCTGGACGGCGTCGCCGGTGCGGGCACCGTCAGCGGTGCCGCCAACGCGGACGCCGCCGCGCAGGCCGACGTCGTCCTGCTCGCCGTGCCGTGGGACGGCCACGACGAGCTGGTCGCCTCGCTGCCCCTGGCCGGCAAGGTCGTGATCTCCTGCGTCAACCCGCTCGGCTTCGACAAGCGCGGCGCCTACGGCCTCGTCGTCGACGCCGGCGAGGGCTCGGCGGCCGAGACCGCCCAGCGCCTGGCGCCCGAGGCGGTCGTGGTCGGCGCGTTCCACAACGTCTCGGCGGTTACGCTGTGGGAGCACGACGGCTTCCTCGACGAGGACATCCTCGTCGTCGGCGACAGCGTCGCCGCCAAGGGCGTGGCGATCGAGCTGTGCGCATCGGTCAACGGACGCCAGGGCATCGACGCCGGCAAGCTCCGCCTCGCCCGGCAGCTCGAGCCCTGGACGGCCGTCCTGATCTCCATCAACCGCAAGTACAAGATCCACTCGAGCATCAAGATCACCGGCTTCGACCACTGATCGAAGCCGGCTCCCGCGCCCTCGCGGCGCCTCGACGATCGGGTGCAACTTCCCCGCCCGTCGAGGCGTCGGAGGACGCGTGAGCCGTGACCGCCGTGCCGTCCTGACCGTCATCGCGCTGAGCCTGCTGCTGGTCGGCGGGCTCACCGGCGGTGCGACCGTCCTGCTGTGGCGTCACCTCGATCGCAACCTCGACACGCTCGACCGCGTCGCCGGTCCGCGCCCGGCCAACATCGCGACGGCGGGGGAGGACCAGCCCCTCGACATCCTGGTCATGGGCTCGGACTCGCGCGACTGCGCCGGCTGCGCCGTCGACCGGCATACCGGTGAGGGGCAGCGCTCGGACACCACCGTGCTGCTGCACGTCTCGGCCGACCGCACCCGCGCCTACGGCATCTCGATCCCGCGCGACATGATCATCGACCGGCCCTCCTGCCGCGAGCCGGACGGCGGCACGGCGCCGGCGGCGTCCGACGTGCAGTGGAACGACGCGTTCGCGGTGGGCGGCCCGACCTGCACGGTGCGCCAGGTCGAGGCGATGACCGGGGTGCGGATCGAGCACTACCTCGTCGTCGATTTCGGCGGCTTCCGGCGCATGGTGGCGGCGCTCGGCGGGGTCGAGATGTGCATCCCGGCGGACATCGTGGACCCGAAGTACGGCATCACCCTGAAGGCCGGCACGCGCCGGCTCACGCCGACGGAGTCCGAGGACTACATCCGCGAGCGGCACGTGCTCTCCTACGGCACCGACACCGGCCGGATGAAGCGGCAGCAGGCGTTCATGGCCGCGATGGTGCACCAGGCCGTCTCGGCCGGCACGATCAGCCAGCCGACGCGGCTCTACTCCTTCCTCGACGCCGTCACCGGCTCGGTGCAGCTCGACCCCGACCTCGACGGCCTGCACGACCTGATCGCGCTGGCCCGCGACCTCGGCCGCGTCGGCACCGACCACATCCGGTTCCTCACGATGCCCAGCCACGAGGACCCCGACGACTACGGTCGGGTGAAGCCCACCCAGCCGGCCGCCGACCGGGTCTGGGACCTCCTCGTGCACGACGAGGCGCTGCCCGCCCGGCTCTCGACGGGCTCGATCAGCGCCGGCGCGGTGCCCGGCTCGGGGCGACGCGACCGGGGGCCGGGCGCGGCCACGGCGTCCGAGCTGGAGTACGCCGGGCTCTGCGCCTGAGCCAGCCGTCGTGCGGTGCGTCGTGCCGGACGCCGTGCGGGACGTCGCTCAGCGGGCGAGGTCGGGCACGACCTCGGCGCCCGGCAGGCTCGCGAGGTCGGCGCCGCGTACGAGCAGCTTCGAGCGCCGCAGACCCGAGCCGATCACAGCCACCGGCATCGCGATGACGCGCTCGTCGATGAGCAGCCGCCAGGTCGCCGGCAACCCGACCGGGGTGATGCCGCCGTACTCCATGCCCGACTCGCCGACCGCGCGGTCCATCGGGAGGAACGAGGCCTTGCGGACGTCGAGGAGCCGCCGGACCACGGTGTTGACCTCGGCGCGGGTGTCGGCGCGCACGAGGCACGCCGCGACCCGGTCGTCGTCCCCGCGGCGTCCGCCGACCAGCACGCAGTTCGCCCCGGTGTCCATGCCGAGTTCGTAGACCTCGCTCAGGGTCGCGGTGTCGGCGTGCTCGGGGTCGATCTCCACCACCGCCACCCCGGCCGCCGCCGGCCACGCCGCCAGCGCCGTCGCCACCGGAGCGGCCACCAGGTCGAGGCGCTCCAGGGCCGGCAGCGGGACGAGGGTGCCGAGGGTGGGGAGGGGCTGGTCGGGCTGGTCGGGCTGGTCGGGCTGGTGGGGCTGGTCGGTCATGGGGGTCAGTTTCCCCGGCCGGCCGGGGAAACCAGCCGTCGGAGGCCCCGGAACGGCCCGTTGCGGGCAGTTCCGCCTGTCCGCTGTGACGAGAGGGGCAGGTGGGGCGGCGGCGTCCGACCGGCCGATGTCCGGCATGCGGAACGACTTCTCAGGGGAAACTGTCGCTTCTCGGCCGATGTTTTCCCTGAGAAGTGCAGGAGTCACCGGTGCACCGGTGAACTTTGCGCACCCACGGTTCACCCGGCGTCCAACCCGCGGACGACCGGCGTCGGCACCCGGGACGCCGAGCGACGTCACCGTGGAGGACGTGATCGTCGACCTGCTCCGGCAGCGCCCCGCCGTCCCCTCGCTCGTGGTCACCCCGGCGGTCGCGGCGCACCGCGGCGCGAGCGGCCACCGGCCCGAGCACACGCTGGAGTCGTTCCGCACCGCCATCGCGATGGGGGCCGACGAGATCGAGCTCGACCTGGTCAGCACCAAGGACGGCGTCCTGGTCGTGCGTCACGAGAGCGACCTGCGCAAGTCCACCGACATCGCCGAGCGCCCCGAGTTCGAGGGCCGCTGGCGCGTCGAGCAGCTGACGCTGGCCGAGGTGCGCACCCTGCGCGCCCGCGAACGCAAGCCCGAGCTGCGGCCCGGCAGCGCCGCCTACGACGGTCGCTTCGGGGTGCCGACGTTCGCCGAGGTGCTCGACCTCGTCGCGGCCAACCCCGCGGAGCGCAGCATCGGGGTGCTGGTCGAGATCAAGGACCCCCAGCGCTCGGCCAGGCGGGGCCTCCCGCTCGACCAGCTGCTGCTGGCCGAGCTGGCCGCCCATGGCGTCGACCACCCGCGCTCGCGGGTCTCGGTCATGTCCTTCGACCCGGTCTTCCTGCGAGGCCTCTCCGCGCGGGTCGAGGTGCCGCTGATCCAGCTCATCGACAAGGACGACCCGTTCGACCTCGCGACCGCCGACGGCCTGGTCGAGGTGCAGCGCTACGCCGCGGGCCTGGGCGTCCACCACAAGCTGCTCGCGGACGCCGACCTCGTGCGCCGTGCCCACGAGCGCTGGCTCACGGTGCACACCTGGACCCTGCGGGCCGAGAACACCTACCTGCCCAAGCGGTTCCGGCGCCGGGCGCACCCCGCGCGCAACCCGCTGGGCCACGGCGACCTGCACGCCTACGCCGAGCACCTGGTGGCGCTCGGCGTCGACGGCCTGATCACCGATCAGCCGGATCTGGTGCTGCCGGCGGTGCGGGCCGCACGGCCCTGACCGCACTGGCGATCAGCCCCGCGGCACCGCCCGCGATCCACGGCACCGGCAGCAGCCAGCGCAGGTCGTGGGTGTCGACGACGTCGCCCTGCACGAGCAGTGCGATGAGGGCGACCCCCAGGAACGCGATGCCCATCACGAGGTGGGCGACGTTGACCGGGTGGAGCAGGCGGGCGGCCTGCTCGGCGGTGTCGACGGCCGGCTGGGCGGCCAGCGGGGCGGTCTGGGCGGCCGTCGGGGCGGTGGGGTCGTGGTACTCGCTCATCGTTGGATCACCTCGATCTCCCCGATCCCGACGGTGAGGTCGAGGGTCAGGGCCTTGCGCGGGTCGTTCACGGTCCCGGTGCTGATCGTCGGGCCCAGCCCGTCGGATGTGCGGTCGAAGACCTGGACGTGCCCGGCACCCTCGATCTTCGCGTCGACGATCACGTTCATGATGGCGGGGACGACGATCTCGATCCGTCCGATGTCCTCCGAGATCGTCACGCTCCGTCCGTCCAGCGCGGTCGGGGAGGCGAACCCGGTGAGGTCGAGCCGGTAGCTGCCGACGCCGCCGTCGTGCTCGAGCGGCAGGGCGCCGACCGTCGTCGGGCGCAGGTCGATGTCGTCCTGGTCGAGGGAGTCGGCAGCCGCCGTCGCCGCCAGCGCCGGCACCAGCAGGACCCCGAGCAGGATGAGGCCGCCGCCGCGGCCGAAGAAGGCGGCGACCACGAGCATCAGCCCGACGACGGCCAGGGCGGACGCCGGGTACGCCGACGCCGTGACCCCGGCACCCGCCAGGTCGGCCACGCCCACCAATCCCACCACCACGGCCATCAGGGCGAGGGTGAAGCCGAAGAGGAGGGGCCCGGTGCGTCGGGGATCGGGACGCACCGGCATCGGGGGCACGATCACCGGAGCGGTGAGGGTGCCGGTCCCGCCGTCGGGCGCCGACCACGACGCCGACCAGGACGTCGTCCACGACGGGTCGGCCCCGGGCGCCCCGGGAACACCGGGCGCTCCTGGCGCTGCCGGCTGCGACCAGGTGCCGGACGACGTGCCGGCGACGCTGCCCCCGCCGGCGGACCGGCGTCCCGGCAGTCGCAGACCGTGGTCCTTGGCCAGCAGGACGACGCCGACGATGGCGGCCACGACGACCAGCGGCCACAGCAGCCCCGGACCGTCGGTCGCGCCGCCGACCAGGATCAGGGCGGCGACGACTCCCACGGCGGCCAGCGCCAGGGTGCGCGACCGGTCGTCGAGGCGCACCGGCGCCTCGCGGCCGTCGTCGGTGGGCAGCAGCAGCCAGCCCGCGGCGTAGAGGAGCAGGCCGGAACCGCCGAAGAACACGAGCACCACGAACGCCACCCGCAGCAGCAGCGGATCGACGTCGAGGTGGCGGGCGAGGCCGCCGGCCACACCGGCCACCTTGCGGTCGGCGCTGCTGCGGCGCAGACGCCCCAGGTCGCGGAGGTCCTCGGGACGCACCCGCGGTCCCTCGCCCGCTCCCGACGGCGGGGGAGGCGGCGGGCCGGCGCTGTCGCCGGGCGGCGGCGTGGTGGGGTTCTCGGTCATGTCTCGAGCCTCGGTCCGAGGGCGGCGGGTCCACCATCGGTGAGGGCTCTGATCCTGCCCCGGATCGGCCTCGGGGGCATCCCCGACCCGCACGCCGGCCGCGTCGGGGGTCGGCCGGGGTCGTTCCTCATGGTCGGGGGCGCTCCGCGGGTGCGACGATCAGCGGGAGATGACCGCGAGCCACCCGACCCCCGACGCCGCCGGCGCGCTGATCGACGGCGCCGCCTGGACGCCGCGTCGCGTCGAGCGCGACCTCGGCGACGCCTGGCTCGGCGGCGTCGCCTCGGGCCTGGCCCGCCACCTCGGCGTCCCGCTGCTGGCCGTGCGGGCCGCGTTCGTGGCTGCCACAGCGCTGGGCGGCCTCGGGGTCGCGCTGTATGCGGGCTGGTGGCTCATGGTGCCGGTGGCGGCCGCGCCGGAGGAGGCGCCGGGCCTGGAGAGCGCCCGGCGGTCCGGACGCCGTCCGGGCCGGATCGCCGGTTGGGGGGACGCCGGTCCCGCCCTCGCCCTGGCCTCGCTCGGGGTCGGCGTCCTGCTGGTGCTCCAGGCGCTGGTCGGCCGCGCTGCCGTGTTCTGGCCGCTCGCGCTGGGTGCCGTCGGCGTCGCGCTCGTGTGGCGCCAGGCCGACGAGGCGCAGCGGCAGCGGTGGGACGACACGACCGCGCGGCTTCGCCCGGGCCGGGTGATCCTCGGGCGAGGCGGCCCGGCTGCCGTCGTCCGGGTGGTCGCGGGCCTGGTGCTGGTGGCGGGCGCGCTCGTCGCCGTGGTGCTCAGCGGCGGCGTCGGGCGGATCGGCGGCCCGGTCGCCGCAGTCGTGCTGAGCCTCGCCGGGATGGCCGTCGTGCTGGGTCCGTGGCTCTACCGGCTCGCCGCCGACCTCGGCGCCGAGCGCGAGCAGCGGGTGCGCTCCCAGGAGCGGGCCGACGTCGCGGCGCACCTGCACGACTCGGTGCTCCAGACCCTCGCGCTCATCCAGCGCAACGCCGACGACCCGGGCGCGGTCACCCGGCTCGCGCGCTCCCAGGAACGCGATCTGCGGTCGTGGCTCTACGCCGGCGAGGTCGCCGACGACACCACCGTGGCCCGCGCCCTGCGGCGCGCCGTGGCCGAGATCGAGGACGCCCACGGCATCGGCATCGACCTGGTGACCGTGGGGGACCGGCCGCTGGGCGAGGCGCTGCGCCCGATCGTGGCCGCGGCCCGCGAGGCCCTGGTCAACGCCGCCAAGCATGCGGACGTCGATCGCGTCGACGTCTACCTGGAGGTCGGGCCCGCCCAGATCGAGCTGTTCGTGCGCGACCGCGGACGCGGCTTCGACCCCGACGCGGTTGGGCCCGACCGGCTGGGCCTGCGATCGAGCATCATCGACCGCATGGAACGCCACGGCGGCACGGCCGAGATCGTCACGGCACCCGGTGCCGGCACCGAGGTGCGCCTGCGCCTGCCGGTGCCGGGCGCCCCCGGCATCCCCGGCACAGAGGAGGAGAGCCGATGAGTGCAGCGATCCGGGTCGTCGTCGTCGACGACCACGCCATGGTGCGCAGCGGGGTCCGCACCGAACTCGGCGCCGGCGACCCCGCGAGCGCCATCACCGTGGTCGGTGAGGCCGCCGACGTCGAGGAGGCGGTGGCGGTGATCGCCGCGACGGCGCCCGACGTCGTCCTGCTCGACGTGCACCTGCCCGGTGGCGGCGGTGTGGAGGTCATGCGCCGCTGCGGCACCGGCGGCCCGCGGTTCCTGGCCCTTTCGGTCTCCGACGCCGCCGACGACGTCATCGGCACCATCCGGGGCGGCGCGCGCGGCTACGTCACCAAGTCGATCAGCGGCCCCGACCTGCGGGCCGCGATCGTGCGCATCGCCGAGGGGGACGCCGTGTTCAGCCCGCGGCTGGCCGGCTTCGTGCTCGACGCGTTCGCGGGCGCCGGCGCCGGGACGGTCGCGCTCGCCGACGTCGACGAGGACCTCGACCGCCTCACCGAACGCGAGCGCGAGGTGATGCGGCTGATCGCCCGGGGCTACGCCTACAAGGAGGTCGCCCGGGAGCTGTTCATCTCGGTCAAGACCGTCGAGACCCACATGTCCAGCGTGCTGCGCAAGCTGCAGCTCTCCTCGCGCCACGAGCTCGCCCGCTGGGCCAGCGACCGCCGACTCCTCTGAACCGCGCGCACCTGGAAGGATGGGCGCGTGTCCACCGTGCGCCTGATCCTGCTGTTCATCCACCTGCTCGGCTTCGCCGCGCTCTTCGGCGGTCTCCTCGCCCAGGCCAAGGAGCCGGTGAAGAAGGTCAACGCCGCCATGCGCGACGGCGCCGGCACCGCCTTCGTGGCCGGTCTGGCGCTGGTCGGCGTCCTCTCGGCGGGCGACCAGGAGCCGAACAACACCAAGATCGCCGTCAAGCTGCTCATCGGCCTGGTCGTGCTCGGTCTGGTCATGGCCAACGTGCGCAAGGAGCAGATCAGTCAGCAGCTGTGGCTGGCGATCCTCGGCCTCACGACGGCCAACGTCGCCGTCGCGGTGTTCTGGTCCTCCGCCCACCACTGGAAGTGACGGCGCGGGGCGTCGTCCCCAGGGACGCCGCCCGGGCACGGCGTCCGTCGGCGCCGCGCCGTAGGGTGGTCGCAGGATGACCGAGACCCTGCTGCCCGCCGCTGATCACCCGCTCCTCGACGGCCTCAACGAGCCGCAGCGGGCCGCCGTCGTCCATGCCGGTGCGCCGCTGCTCGTCGTCGCCGGCGCCGGGTCGGGCAAGACCCGCGTACTCACCCGGCGCATCGCCTGGCTGATCTCGCAGCGACAGGCCCACCCGGGCTCCATCCTCGCGATCACCTTCACCAACAAGGCCGCCGCGGAGATGAAGGAGCGGGTCGAGGAGCTGGTCGGCAAGCGGGCCCGGCTCATGTGGGTCAGCACGTTCCACTCGGCGTGCGTGCGCATCCTGCGCAAGGAGATCGACCGGTTCGGCTTCAAGTCGAACTTCTCCATCTACGACGCCCAGGACCAGAAGCGCCTCATGCAGCTGGTCGCCACCGATCTCGACCTCGACCCGCGCCAGTACCAGCCGGGCGCGCTGCTGCACTGGGTCTCGAACCAGAAGAACGAGCTCAAGGACCCCGAGGAGGCCACCCGGGAGGCCCACAACAAGCTCGAGGAGACCTACGCGGCGGCGTACACGCTCTATCAGCGGCGGCTGCGCGAGGCCAACGCGCTCGACTTCGACGACCTCATCATGACCACGGTGCACCTCTTCCAGGCCTTCCCCGAGGTGCGCGAGACCTACCGGCGCCGGTTCCGGCACGTGCTCGTCGACGAGTACCAGGACACCAACCACGCCCAGTACGCCCTCATCCACCAGCTCTGCGCCGACGACCCCGAGGACGCCCGACCCGAGGCCGAGCGGGTCGCGCCGGCCGAGCTGATGGTCGTGGGCGACGCCGACCAGTCGATCTACGCCTTCCGCGGCGCCAACATCCGCAACATCCTCGACTTCGAGCAGGACTTCCCCAACGCCACCTCGATCCTGCTCGAGCAGAACTACCGCTCCACCCAGACCATCCTCACCGCGGCCAATGCCGTCATCGGCAACAACAAGGGCCGCAAGGCCAAGCGGCTGTGGTCGGACGCCGGCGACGGCGAGCGCATCGTCGGCTACGTCGCCGACGACGAGCGCGACGAGGCGCGGTTCGTCTCCCAGCAGATCGACGAGCTCGTCGACGCCGGACGCCGCGCCGGCGACGTCGCGGTCTTCTACCGCACCAACGCGCAGTCGCGGGTCTTCGAGGAGGTGTTCATCCGCACCGGCCAGCCCTACAAGGTCGTCGGCGGGGTGCGCTTCTACGAGCGCAAGGAGGTGCGCGACGCCCTCGCCTACCTGCGCATGCTCGCCAACCCCGACGACCAGGTCTCGCTGCGCCGCATCCTCAACACCCCCAAGCGCGGCATCGGCGACCGTGCCGTCGAGTGCGTCACCCTCTTCGCCGAGCGCGAGCGGCTCACCTTCTGGGAGGCGCTGCGTCGCGCCGCCGAGGCGCCGGGTCTGGCCACCCGGTCGCTCACCAACATCACCGCGTTCGTCGGCCTGGTCGAGGAGCTCCAGTCGATGGTCGCCGGCGGCGAGCGGCCCGACGTCGTCCTGGAGACGGTGCTGGAGCGCTCGGGCTACCTGACCGCGCTGGAGGAGTCCGACGACCCGCAGGACGCCACGCGGGTCGAGAACCTCGCCGAGCTGGTGGCGGTGGCCCGCGAGTTCTCCGACGACCCCCTGCCCGGGCCCTCGGCCGACCCCGACGACGTCGACGCCGGCCTGGTGACCCCCGGGCTCGACGACTTCCTCGAGCGGGTGGCGCTGGTCGCCGACTCCGACCAGATCCCCGACGACCCCGACGATCCCGACGACACCGGCGTGGTCACCCTGATGACCCTGCACACCGCGAAGGGCCTGGAGTTCCCGGTCGTCTTCCTCACCGGCCTCGAGGACGGCGTCTTCCCGCACAGCCGGGCGCTCGGCGACCAGACCGAGCTCGAGGAGGAGCGCCGACTGGCCTACGTCGGCCTGACCCGCGCCCGCGAGCGGCTCTTCATCTCGCGTGCCGTCGTGCGCTCGGCGTGGGGTGCGCCCTCGCACAACCCGGCCTCGCGCTTCCTCGACGAACTGCCCGTCGACCTCGTCGACTGGCGTCGCACCGAGGCCCAGCAGACGTCGTGGTCGCGCCCCGATCTCAGCTCGTCGTGGGGCTCGGGCTCCTCGGGTCCCGCCTACGGCTCGGGCAGCGGCGGACTCGGCGCCCCGACGGCGTCCGGTCGCCGCAACTTCTCCGCCGCGGCCGCGCGCGCCGACGCCGCGGCGAAGGCCAAGAAGCCGGCCCGCGAGATCCCCGCGCTCGAGCTGGGCGACCGCGTCGTCCACGACAGCTTCGGGCTCGGCACGGTCGTCACCATCGAGGGCGTGGCCGAGAAGTCGGTGGCCTCCATCGACTTCGGCTCCGAGGGCGTCAAGCGGCTGCTGCTGCGCTACGCGCCCGTGCAGAAGCTGTAGCTGCGGGCGGGCGCCCGGCGGTACCGGTGGGTCGTTCGGCTCACCGGGTCTCGTGGCCCTCGCCTGGGGGCTCGGGCACCTCGACCACCGGCGTCTGCGGAGCGAGCCGCCCCGGTCCCTGAGGTGCGAGCGGAGCGAGCCTCGAAGGGCCCGCACCCGGACGCCGGGCGGTACCGGTCGTCGTCCGGCTCACCGGGTCTCGCGGGGTGCCGTCGAGGCCGCTGACGCGACCCCGATCAGGGGGTGACGCCGTGGGCGACCATCGCGGCGTAGGGGTCGACCGGGTCGCCGCCGCCGGGGCGCACCTCGATGTGCACGTGCGGGCCGGTGACGTGGCCGGTCGAGCCGACCGTGCCGATCTCCTGGCCCGAGGCCACCTCGTCGCCCACCGAGACCTCGATCGAGGTCTGGTGGCAGTACCAGAGCTCGGTGCCGTCGGGCAGGGTCACGACGGTCTTGTTGCCGTAGGCGCCGTCGTAGCCGGTGAAGGTGACGGTGCCGGCCGCGATCGCGTGGATCGGGGTGCCCGGAGCGGCGGCGAAGTCCAGGCCGGTGTGGAAGCTCGACCACAGGCCGTACTCGCCGAAGCGGGCGGTGAGGTGGTAGAGCGAGGGGTCGACCGGCAGGCCCCAGCGGTTCGCGGCCAGGTCGGCGGCGCGCGCGGCGGCCTGCTTGTCGACCGAGGCGATGCGCTCGTTGCGGCGGGCGACGGTGGAGGCGAGGTCGCTGCGGTCGGCGTCGCGGCTGACGACCGGACCGCGGACGCTGCCCGTGCCGCTGGAGCCGGTCGCGGCGGCGGCGCCGATCTGGCTGATCGAGGTGGGCGCGTCGGCGAGGTCGGTGCCGGCGGTCGACACCGTGCCCGCGACCGCGATGCCGAGCACGGCGACGCCGGCGACGAGCGGCAGCGAGGGCAGGCGCCGCACGAACGGGTTCGCGGACTGGCGCGTGGCCCGGCGGCGTCCGGCCGAGGCGGGGGCCGCCTGGCGCTGGAGCGGGATGATCTCGGTGTCGTCGGTGGCGAACGAGGTGGAGTGGTCGACCGGCTCGAGGTCGGCGAGCACCCGGGCGATGCGGCCGGTGTCAAGCAGGGGGTCGGTCGAGGGGATGCTCGGCGCGACCAGGGCCTCGGGCGGCAGGACGACGACGCGCGGGTCGGCGCGGACGACGGCGCCGGCCGGCTTCGCGTGGGCCGGCGCCGGAGCG
>NZ_BAAAZH010000003.1:0-164217 GCF_039536805.1 Nocardioides fonticola
TGGGCGGCCTGCTTGGCGGCGGCCTCGTCGGCGGCGATGAGGGCCTCGGCGGCGAGGGTGGCGCGCTGCTCGGCGGCGGTCGCGATGGCGGTGGCCTCGCTGGCGAGCCGGGCCTCCTCGGCGGCTGTGGCTGCGGCGGCGATGCGGGCCGCGGTGGCCGGCTGGGTGGCCTCGGCCTGCGCGGTGGCGGCCTCCTCGGCGGCCAGGCGGGCAGCCGACTGCTCCTGGGCGATGGCGGCCTGGGCCCGGGCCGAGCGCTCGGCGTCCAGGCGCGCGGCCTCGGCGGTGGCGGCGGCCTCGGCCTGGCCGCGGGCGGCGAGCTCGGCCTCGGCGCGCAGACGGGCGTGCTCGGCGGCGCGGCGGTCGGCCTCGTCGAGCAGCGGGTTGGAGCTGCGCACGGCCTCGCTGGTCTGCTGGTGCGCGGTGCGCAGGTCGGCGAGCTCGCGCTGGGTCTCCAGCAGCAGCTGCTGGGTCTCGCCGAGCTGGCGGCCGGTCTCGTCGAGCACCGAGGTGAGGTCGGCGATCTGGCGGGCCTGGTGCTGGATGAGCTGCTGGGCGGTCGCGACGAAGGCGCCGATCTGCGGGTCGAGGCCCTCGGTGGCGACCTCGGGCATCTCGACCTCGGGGGCCGGCTCGACCGCGGCGATGCGGGGGGCCGAACCGTCGCCGCCGCCGCGGGCGCGACGGCGCTCCTCGATGAGGGCCTGGGCACGCTGCACGGAGTCGCTGTTCGACCGCGACGAGAGCGCGCTCGGAGCAGGTACCGGCACGGAGACAGGGGTCTCGGGCTCGAGGTCGTCCTCGTGGTCGCGGCCGCGACGCCAGCCGCGTCCGCGGTCCTGCTCACCGCGTCCGCGGCGGCGCGAGCGCGACTCGGGTGCGGCGGGACCGGCGTTCTGGCCGGCCAGGATGGCGGCCCGCGCCTCGGCGATCGGGTCGAGTCGGGTCTGCTCACTCGCGGGCGCGTTGCCCGCGGCGGCGTCCTGCTGCATCAGGACGGCGCGCGCCTCGGCGATGGGGTCGAGACGGGTGCGTTCGGCCGGCGAGCTGTCCGGCGACTCGGGGGGGAGATCGCTCATGCTGCGAAGGTAACCGACAAGGCACCCCCACGTGACCCCTTTGGGCCATATCGGACAGGTGGTGAAGGTCGCGTGGACCTGGGGGTGACCTCCGGCCCGCGTCGTCGTGCGGGCCCCGGCTCGCCGCCCGGTCACGGGCGGGTCACGCGAGGGTGTCGAGATACCCCACCCGGTGTCGGACGCCGGTGCGCAGCCGCTGCTCCTCGACGGCCACCATCGTCTCGATGACCGCGCGCAGCTGCCGGGACGGCGTCCAGGCGTACCGCGCGGCGAGACGGCTCGCGTCGCCGCGCACGCCGGTGACGTCGTGCGGTCGCGCCGGCACCTGTTCCGGCCCGGCCAGGTCGCCGATCAGGCGCGGGTCGGCCGGTGCGCCGGCGGCGGCCAGCGCCCAGGTGGCGACCTCCCCGAGCCGGTGCAGCTGACCGGTGGCCACGACGACGTCCTGGGCAGGGTCGGGGGAGAGGGCCACCTGCGCCCAGGCGGCCATGAAGTCGGCGGCTCCGCCCCAGTCGCGCTCGACGCTCGGGTCGCGCAGCTCGAGACGCTCGCGGCGTCCGGCGGCGACCTCGACGGCCTGGCGGCAGGTGGTGGGCAGCGCGAAGTGGGCGGCGTGCAGCGGCCCGGTGTGCCCGAAGAGCACGAGGTTCGCGGCGTCGAGTCCGCTCGCGCGGGCGGCGACGACGGCCTCGTGCGCCGCGGCCTTGGCCCGGCCGTAGGGGGAGACCGGGGCCAGCGGGGAGTCCTCGTCGAGCACCGCGCCGGGGGTGGCCGGGCCGAAGATCTCCGAGCTCGAGGCCTGGAGGAACCGCGGCGCGCTGCCGTGCCGCTCGGCGTGCTCGCGGAGCACGGCCAGCATCGCCACGACGGCGTCCCGGTTGACCGCCAGGGTCAGCTCCTCGGCCTCCCACGAGGCGCCGACCGAGCTGAGCGCGGCCAGGTTGTGCACGACGTCGGGTCGCACGCGTTCGAGCAGCCGGGCGAACCCGCGACTGTCGCGGACGTCGTGGGCGGCCAGCTCGATGCCCTCGAGGTAGACCAGGGTCTCGGGTTCGGAGGCGTCGGAGACGGTGCCGACCACACGGTGCCCGGCCGCGTGCAGCAGCCGGGCGAGGTGGACGCCGTCCTGGCCGGCGACGCCGGTGACCAGGTGCGTCAGGGGCGGGCGTGGGGTCGACACCCGCGTCAGCGGTTCAGCAGGTGGGCGATCTTGGCCCGGTCGGCGTCGACCATGATCCCGGCGAGGGTCACGGCGTCGGTCTCGGGCTTCCAGCCGAGCAGGTCGCGGGCCTTGGAGGCGTCGCCGATGAGGGCGTCGACCTCGGTGGGCCGCTCGTAGGCGGCGTCGTAGGTGACGTGGTCGCGCCAGTCGAGGCCGGCGTGGGAGAAGGCGGCCTCGCAGAACTCCCGCACGCTGGTGCCCTTGCCGGTGGCCACGACGAAGTCGGTCGGCTCGTCGTGCTGGAGCATGCGCCACATCGCCTCGACGTACTCCGGGGCGTAGCCCCAGTCGCGGACGGCGTCGAGGTTGCCGAGCACGAGGGTGTCGGTGATGCCGGCCTCGATGGCGGCCACGCCCTGGGTGATCTTGCGGGTCACGAAGTTCTCGCCGCGGCGGGGCGACTCGTGGTTGAAGAGGATGCCGGAGACGGCGAACAGCCCGTAGGCCTCGCGGTAGTTGACCGTCACCCAGTGGGAGTAGAGCTTCGCGGCGCCGTAGGGGGAGCGCGGGTAGAAGGGGCTGGACTCGCTCTGGGGCGGCGCGGTGGCGCCGAACATCTCCGAGGTCGAGGCCTGGTAGAAGCGGCAGTCGAGATCGGCGGCGCGGATCGCCTCGAGCAGGCGCAGGGTGCCCACGGCGTCGGTGGAGGCGGTGTACTCCGGCATCTCGAAGGAGACCTTGACGTGGCTCTGGGCGCCGAGGTTGTAGACCTCGTCGGGCCGGATCGCGTGGATGAGGTTGACCAGGCTGACGCCGTCGGTGAGGTCGCCGTAGTGCAGGTGCAGGCGCTCCTCGTGGGTGAGGTGGTCGATGCGGTGGCGGTTGAGGGAGGAGGAGCGGCGCACGAGCCCGTGCACCTCGTAGCCCTTCGCGAGCAGCAGTTCGGCGAGGTAGGAGCCGTCCTGGCCGGTGATGCCGGTGATGAAGGCGCGCGGGGTGGACATGGTCGCGGACCCTACGACATGGGGCCCGCCTTCCGGGGCGTCTCACATCATGGATCTCAGTCTCATGATGCAGACACTCGATTGGGAGCACCGGTCGCCCGCGCCCTACTCTCGTTTCCATGCCGTCGACCATGCTCACCAAGCGCCGCGCAGTGGACCACTGCCGCGTGCGCTCGGCGCTGTGTCGAATGTCGATCGGGCTGTAATCCCCAACTCCTAGCGAGTTAGTACAGTTTCCACGGGCCGTGTCTGCGGCCCACCCGACCGACACCCCCAGGAAGTGCCATGTCCACGTCCTTCCAGCAGTCCTCGGCGTCCACCGGGGCCTCCGCCACGGCCCGGCCGCGCGGCATCGACCCCCGCGGTCCGCAGTTCACCGCCTCGATCACCGTCGTGGTGCTCGTCGCGATCCTGCTGCTGCCGACCACCGCAGCCACCGTGCTGACCGCCGTCCAGACGGCGTTCTTCGCGATCGGCGCCGCCTGCGGCGTCCAGCACACGCCGCACGCCTGGGTGTTCCGCACCTTCGTGCGGCCGCGCCTGGCCCCGCCGTCCGAGCTGGAGGACCCGGCTCCGCCGCGGTTCGCCCAGGCGGTCGGCCTGGTCTTCCTCGGGGTCGCCCTCGCCGGGTACCTGACCGGGGCCACGCTGCTCGGTCAGATCGCCATCGGCTTCGCCCTCGTGGCCGCCACGCTCAACGCGGTCTTCCGCTTCTGCCTGGGCTGCGAGATGTACCTGCTCATCAAGCGCGCGACCGCCTGACGCCGTTCGCCGTCCCGGCGCGGCTCGCACCCGAGCGCCGCGTCCTGCACCACCGCCACCTGCACGTCTCCGCAATGACGCATACGAAAGAGAGAAACCAATGAGCCGCGAGAACACCCTCGTCTCCGCCCAGTGGGTCGAGGAGCACCTGGATGACCCGAAGGTCGTCCTCATCGAGGTCGACGAGGACACCTCGGCCTACGACAAGGGCCACATCAAGGGCGCCATCAAGCTCGACTGGACCACCGACCTGCAGGACCAGGTGCGTCGCGACTTCGTCAACAAGCAGCAGTTCGAGGCCCTGCTCTCCTCGCGCGGCGTCGCCAACGACGACACCGTGGTGCTCTACGGCGGCAACAACAACTGGTTCGCGGCCTACGCCTACTGGTACTTCAAGCTCTACGGCCACCAGGACGTCAAGCTGCTCGACGGCGGCCGCAAGAAGTGGGAGCTCGACTCCCGCGAGCTCGTCGACGAGCTGCCGACCCGCGCCGAGACCACCTACGTGGCGCAGGAGCAGGACTCCTCGATCCGCGCCTACCGCGACGAGGTCGTGGCCGCGATCGGCACCCAGAACCTGGTCGACGTCCGCAGCCCCGACGAGTACGCCGGCCGCCTGCTCGCCCCGGCCCACCTCCCGCAGGAGCAGGCCCAGCGTGCCGGCCACATCCCGACCGCCGCGAGCGTGCCGTGGAGCAAGGCCGCCAACGACGACGGCACCTTCAAGTCCGACGACGAGCTGCGCGAGATCTACACCGAGGCCGGCGTCGACTGGAGCAAGGACACCATCGCCTACTGCCGCATCGGCGAGCGCTCCTCGCACACCTGGTTCGTGCTCAAGGAGCTGCTCGGCCAGGAGAACGTGAAGAACTACGACGGCTCGTGGACCGAGTACGGCTCGCTGGTCGGCGTCCCGGTCGTCCTGGGCGACGAGCGCGGGGAGGCCTGACATGTGCGGAGCCACCACGGGCGGTCTGCCGCTCGACGGCGTGAACGTCGCCAAGGAGGCCGTCGTCCAGGGCCAGGTGCTGCGTGACGGCGAGCCCGTCGGCAACGCCTACGTGCGCCTGCTCGACAAGTCCGGCGAGTTCACCGCCGAGGTGCCCACCTCGGCCACCGGCCACTTCCGGTTCTTCGCCGCCGAGGGCGAGTGGACCCTGCGCACCCTGGCGCCGAAGGCCGACCCGGTCGACAAGAAGGTCGTCGCGGCCATCGGCTCGGTCGCCGAGGTCGTCGTCGCGATCTGATCGCGTTCTCGACCTGTAATACAGCGCACAGTGAATGTGGCCCGAGCCCGGTGGGCTCGGGCCACATCGCGTCTGCGGTTCTGAGAGGGTGTGCCCGTGGCGATGCTCCCCCCGCTCCGCCGACGCTCCGTCCTGCGGTACGCACTCGGTGTCGTCGTGCTGCTCGGGCTCCTGGTGTCGTGGCGGGTCTGGCAGGTCCGCGGCGACCTCCTCCAGGCGCGCGACTACGCCGAGGCCCTGCGTGCCGCCGGCGACGAGCGGGATCTGCCGGACGCGCGGGTGGCGCTCGCGTCGCTGGAGGTGCATGCGGGCGACGCGGCCGATGGGACTCGCGGCCCGAGTTGGTGGCTGCTGGAGCATCTGCCTCTCATCGGCGACGATGCCCGGGCGGTGGCGACATCGTCCCAAGCCCTCAGCGAGGTGGCTCGGGCCGGACGTCCCCTGCTGAACATCGTGGAGGAGATCGATCGCGGCAGCCTCTCGCCCGAGGGCGGTCGGCTCCCGCTGGATCGCATCGAGGCGATCGGTCCACCGCTCTCGCAGTTCTCGGACGCGGTCATCGATGCGCGCGACGAGATCGCGGGCCTGAACGGCAGCTACGTGGGACGGCTGTCGACTGCGCTCGACGAGTTGTCTCCGGTGCTCGACGACCTCTCAGCGACCGTCGCGCGGACGCAGACCGCCGTCACTGAAGCGCCGGTACTCCTCGGTGCCGACAAGCCGATGCGGTATCTGCTGGTCTTCCAGAACAACGGCGAGATACGAGCTACAGGTGGACTGCCGGGGTCGGCCGCGGAGGTCATCGCCGATCGCGGCCGCCTTCGGTTACGACGCACGTTCTCCCCGATCGATCGAGACGTGGTCGCGCCGGCTGAGTTCCGGCTCTCGTCGGCTGAGCGGACGCTGTACGGTCCGCTGCTGCAGCGGCACACGGCGATCTTCCTCAACTCGATGCCGGATCGCTCGCGGGCCGCGAGCCTGTTCGCCGAAGGGGCTCAGGCGTGGCTTGGTCAGCGGGTCGACGGCGTGATCCTGATGGATACGGTGACGCTCGGCTATCTGCTGCAGGCCACCGGTCCCGTCTCGGTCGAAGGTGTGCGTCTGGACGCGACGAACGCAGTCCGCGAGCTGCTCTACGGCACTTACGCTCGGTTCCCCAGGCTGGCGGACCAGGACCGGTTCTTCGGCTCCGTGTCATCGGCCATCTTCGAACGCATCACGGGCCGTTCCGTGGACGTGGCCGAACTGGCCGGCGCGCTGCGCCGCTCGTTCTCCGAGCAGCGCTCCTACTTGTACCTCCGCGACCGGGCCCGCGACTCTGCTCTCCGCGACATTGCGGGCAGCGGCTCGCCAAGTGATCTCGAGGTCGGCCTGAACGATGTCGGCGGAGGCAAGATGTCCTACTTCCTCCGGTCGCGGATCCAGGGTGGTGCCACGTGTGGATCGACCCGCTCATCGGGGTCCTTCCGCGTCCAGCTCACCTCGGAGGCGCCCCTCGATGCCTCTCGGCTCCCCGACCGTTTCGAGAACGCTGGCGAGCATTGGCAACCGGTGCGGGACGGAGCCCAGATCGTGCAGGTGGTCGCGATGCTTCCGCGTGGTTGGTCGGTCACCCGGGTCGATCTCGGATCCCGCCCGGTCGCCTTCAGGTCCGCTGCCGTGGGCGGTCGCGAGGTCGTGACCTTCCAGACCGAGGTGCTCGCCCAGGAGACCGATACCGCGACCATCGAGATGCGAGGGACGCCGGGCGACGCCTTCGGGGACGTCTGGCTCACGCCAGGGGTGACTGCCGGAGGACCCTCGGTCGACGCGCAGGTGAAGGGCTGTTGACGATTCCCATGGTCCAGACCACTGGTCTGGACCTTTGCATTTAGTTGGGCGAGCGGCCATCCACATGGAAACCTGTACCGAAGCTCCCCCAGAAGCGGACACCGTCGTCCCGCCATCCGCTTGCACATACCTCCCCCGAAGGTGCTCCCTCCATGAAGAAGCTCATCTCTGCCACCCTCATCGCCGGTCTTCTCGCTCTGACGCCGGTCGGCGCCGAGGCCGACACCTCCGGCGGCCAGGCCATCCCCGCCTCCTGCTCCGCGCCGTCCACCTCTGCCTCCTCCGGCAGCAACGGCACGCTGACCGTCGACTGCTCGGTTGGAACGACCCGCACCGCGGCAGGCGCCCGCCGCGCCGACGCGAACGACGGCCGCCTGCGCATCAAGGTCTGGCTGAAGCAGGACGGCAAGATCAAGCAGAAGTTCGTCATGTTCCGCCGCGTCACCGTCGGTAAGACCTACAACGTGCAGACCTGGACGCTGAAGTACCCCGGCACCTACCGGGTGAAGCTCGGCTTCCGGCCCGACAAGGGCACCCGCTTCGCCAAGTCGATCACCTACACCAAGATCCGCGTCTCCTGATCGAACTCTGATGCCGACTCCGGCCCGCGACGCGGGTCGGAGTCGCTGTCATTGTCGTCATCGCCCGGCCTCGGGAGGGAGAGGGTCTCGTGAGATCGCGACGTGCCGTCATCGCTTCAACAGCAGGTGCGGTGCTCCTCGTGCTGGTCGCCGTCGTCGGCTGGCGCGTGTGGCAGGTGAAGGAGGCGCTCGGCGCCTCCGAGGACGCCGCCTCCGCGCTCGAGGCAGCCATCCGCGACGACGACTCCGCGGCCGCCGACCGCGCCCAGACCGACCTGGAGAACCATGCAGCAGCGGCGGATTCCGGTACCTCGGGTCCGATCTGGTCGACGCTGCGCCACCTCCCGCTCATCGGCGACGACGCCGACGCCGTCCGCCTGGCCAGTTCGGCCCTGGTGGACCTGGTGCGCAGCGCCGTCCCGGCCCTGCGCACGGTCGCCGACCAGCGCGACGACCTCCTGCCGCAGGACGGGCAGGTGCCCCTCGACCGGATCGCCGCGCTGCGTGACCCGGTCGCCACCGCCGACCGTGCTGTCGGTCGGTCGGCCGACAGGCTCGACCAGGTCGACGCCGATGCCCTGCTCGGCCCGCTGCGGTCGCGGTGGCGCTCGCTGGTCGAGCGGGTCGACCAGGCCCGGGCCGATCTGACCGCCGCACGGGCGGCGGTCGACCTCCTTCCGACGATGCTCGGCGGCGACGGGCCTCGCCACCTCCTGCTGATCTTCGAGAACAACGCCGAGATCCGCGCCACCGGTGGTCTGCCGGGCTCGGCGGCCGAGGTCACCGCCGACGACGGACGGCTGTCGCTCGGTCGTCAGGTCGCCGGGAGCGATCTCGTCGGC
This sequence comes from Nocardioides fonticola, assembly GCF_039536805.1. Taxonomy (NCBI): domain Bacteria; kingdom Bacillati; phylum Actinomycetota; class Actinomycetes; order Propionibacteriales; family Nocardioidaceae; genus Nocardioides; species Nocardioides fonticola. The sequence goes on from NZ_BAAAZH010000003.1 coordinate 8,508, forward strand.
ACCACGCCCGTGCTGCCCCTGACCGAGGCCGAGCGACGCATCTACGGCCCGCGCCTCGCTACGGACTTCCGTCAGGCCAACTGGACGCCGGACTTCCCGCGATCCGCCGACCTGTGGGAGGCCAACTGGAACCAGCGGTTCCCCGCCGATCCGGTCGACGGCGTCGTCGCGATCGATCCGGTGGCGCTCTCCTACCTGCTGCGGGCGACCGGCCCGATCACGGTCGGCGCGGTGACGCTCACCTCCGACAACGCCGTGGACGAACTCCTGAGCAACGTCTACGCCCGCATCCCCGACCCGCCCGACCAGGACGTCTTCTTCCGGCAGGTCGCGGCCGCGGTGTTCGCGCGCTTCACCTCCGGGGTGCAGGACACCTCCGCCCTCCTCGGAGCGTTCCGGCAGGGAGTGACCGAAGGGCGTATCCGGGTGCAGAGCAGTCTGCCCGCCGAGCAGGGCGCTCTCGCGCGGTTCTCGATCGCCGGCGTCCTGCCCACGACGCCGACGCGCGAACCGCAGCTCGGGCTCTACCTGGTGGATGCGACGGGCTCGAAGATGTCGTACTACCTGCGCACGGCCGCCCAGGTCGAGGCCGTCTCCTGCGTCGACCGCGTGCAGCGCTTCGACGTGACGGCCACGCTCTCCTCCACGCTGCGTCCTGAGGACGCCGCCGCGCTGCCGGACTACGTGGCCGGCGACTACGAGGACATCGCGCTCGACCGTGGCGACCAGATCGTCACGGTGCGGCTCTACGGTCCGATCGACGGCCGCGTGGTCACCCAATCGATCGACGGCGCGACGCCTAAGAAGGCGCCGATCGTCGAGTCCGACGGCAGGGGAGTGGCCACCGTCTACCTCGTGGTGCCGCCCGGCAGATCGGTGTCGGTGACCTGGCGCGTGCAGACGCCGGCCGGCCAGACCGGCTCACCCCAGCTCCAGCTCACCCCCGGCGTCACCGCCAACGAGGTCTCGGTCGACCCCAGCGCCTGCTGAGGAAGTGAGCCGCGCCGGTCGCCCCGGTGCGAGCAAAGCGACCCCACCCGGTCGGTGAGGTGCGAGCGAAGCGAGCCTCGAAACGCCCGCACCCGAGCAGCAGTCGGTACCGGCCGCCGTCCGTCTCGCCGGGTCTCGCGGCTCCTCGCTGGCGCTCGTCGCACCTCGACCACCGGTGGCCACCCGGTCACCCCGGTGCGAACGACGTGAGCCCACCCGGTCGTTGAGGTGCGAACGAAGTGAGCCTCGAAACGCCCGCACCCGACCGCCGACGTCGGCCACCGGTGGTATCCGGTGGTCGAGGTGCGAACGAAGTGAGCCGCGAGACCCCGTGAGCCGACCGCCGACGGCGACCACCGCCCGCTGGCCCGAAACGACGATCGGGGCGCCCCGCGAACCCGCGGAGCGCCCCGATCGAGCGTCTGATCAGCGCGAGACGCGTCGTCCCTTGCGCGCGGCCTTGCTTCCCACGCCCTCCGGCACGGTGCTGGTGGCGTAGTAGCCGGTGTAGTAGCCGGTGCCCGACTCACGGCGCGGCACCCGGTTCACCACGAGCCCGAGCACGCGTCCCTTGACCGAGAAGATCGAGTTCAGCGCGTCTTGGAGCTCCTGGCGCACCGTGCGGCCGTGGGAGAGCACGACGATCGCCCCGTCGCACTCGCGGGCGAGGATCGCCGCGTCGGTCACGGGCAGCAGCGGCGGGGCGTCGATGATCACCATGCCGTCGCGGGCGAGCTCCTGCACGAGGCTGTGCATGGCCCGCGAGCCGAGCAGCTCGCTGGGGTTGGGCGGGATGCTGCCGGCGGCGAGCACCGTGAGGCCCTCGAAGTCCGGGCTGTCCTGGAGCACGTCGTTGAGCGTCACCCGCCCGATCAGCACGTCGGTGAGCCCGGCACCCTCGACGAGGCCGAAGCCGTCGGCGACCGACGGACGCCGCAGGTCGCCGTCGACGAGGGTGACCGCCTGGCCCGAGATCGCGATCGCCGCGGCCAGGTTGGCGGCGGTCGTCGACTTGCCGTCGTTGGGCTGCGGGCTGGTCACCACGATGATGCGCGGCGGGTTGTCGACGTCCATGTAGGCGATCGAGGTGCGCAGCTTGCGGAACGCCTCACCGGGCTCCCAGCCAGCGGAGCCGGAGGACTTGCTGACCGCGAGCACGGCCGGCCCGTTGTTCTCGCCGTCGTCCAGTTGCTTGATCGCCGGCACCCGGCCGACGACCGAGACGCCGAACTCCTTGTCGAAATCGGTGGAGGAGCGCAGGCGCTGGTCGAGACGCGATCGCACCACCGCGTAGGCGATACCGAGCAGCAGGCCGAGCACGAAACCGATGCCGAGATTGCGCGGCGGGTTCGGTGAGACCGGGGTGCTGGGCAGCTCGGCCGACTCGATCGGTGCCACGTAGACGGCGTTCGGGATGTCGTCGTTGGGGTTCTCGATCTCCTTGACCTCGGCCGCGGTGGCCTTCACCCAGGCGTCGGCGAGCTGCTGGGCGAGCTTGGGGCTCGAGGCACGAGCAGTGATCTTGAGCAGAGTGGTGTTGAGCGGCTGGGTGACCGAGATGTCACCGATGAGGCCGGCCGGGTCGGTCTGGAGGCCGAGGTCGTCGATCACACGCTGGGCCACGGCGCGGCCGGTGGCGATCTCGACGTAGGAGACGGCCTTCGACTTGGCGAGCGTGTCGTTGTTGATGCCCACCGCCGGGTCGGTGGTCGCCTCACTGGCGACCGTGACGACACCGTTCGCGTTCGCCGCGTAGATCTTCGGCTGGGTCAGGGTGTAGGCGCCCGCGCCGGCGGTGCCGAGGATCGTCAGCAGCAGCACCCCGATCCAGTGGGCACGGAGCACGCGGAGGTATTCGCTGAGTTCCATCGACGCGAGTGGCCTTTCACAGGGGAGGTGGGGAACTACGATCCGGCAGTGTGACGCCAGACGACGCCGAGACTGATCGCGTGGATCTTAGGGCGGTCGGCGTCCCTCTGGCCGTCGAAGTGGCAGGTTGTAACAAGAGTCTCGCGCTCGCGGAGATCCGACGTGTGTGGGCCCGCTGCCTGCGAGACGACGATGAGGCACCGGTGGGCACGATCCGCGCCGTCCTCGACGACGATCCGGAGCTGGTGGCCGACGAGCTCGCCGGCGGGGCCGTCGCCTACACCGAGCTCGCCCACCTGCTCCACGATCTCTCGCCTCGGGTCACCGACCTGGCGCTGCGCCTGCGGGCCCATCACCCGGTCGCGCTCCTGCACGCGGGCGGTGTCTGCGATGAGGAGGGCAACACCGTGGTCGTGGTCGGGCCGTCGGGGGCCGGCAAGACGACCGCCGTACGGCGCCTGACCCGGCACTTCGGCTACGTGAGCGACGAGACGATCGCCGTGGCCACCGATCTCACGATCGCGCCCTATCCGAAGCCGTTCTCGGTGCTCGACCGGGGTGACGCCTGGAAGACCCAGCATGCTCCCGACGAACTGGATGCTGGGCCTACCCCGGCGACAGCGCGGGCGGCAGCCATCCTCGTCCTCGACCGGCAGCCGGGCGCAGGGTCGGACGTCCTCGTCGAGGAACTCGACACCCTCGAGGCCATGAGCCTGCTCGTGCCTCAGGTCGCCTTCCTCGCGGGTCGTCCGGGCCCGCTCGGCCGGTTGGCGATGATCCTCGACCAGGTGGGACCGGTCCGTCGCGTCCGCTACGAGGAGGCCGACGACCTCCGGCCCCTCGTCTCGACCCTCCTCGACCTCGCGCGCGATCGGGAAACGCGAACCCTCCCGACCATGGACGATCGGCTGCCCTTCGTGCCCCGCCCTGCGGCGAACCCCGATCCGTCGCCGAGCGCCTGGCGGCTCGGCGGTCTCACCGACCTCCACCACCTGCCGGACGGGCGAACCGCCGTCCTGGTGGACGACCAGTTCCTCGCCCTCTCCCCGGCTGCGGGTGCGGTGCTCCGCGCGCTCGAGGCCGCTCCGCAGGGGCTGAGACTCGAGGACTTCGCCGCAGCCGGTGTCGGTCTTCCCGACGAGGTGGCGGTCGATCTGCTGCGCCAGCTGGCCGCCGTCGCCGTCGTGACGGCCCCTGTCGACGCTCACTTCCGCGCCTGATTCACGCCCCCGTTACACCGTGGTCTAGACAGAGACGTCGGTCACCTGTTGTTCGTTGGCGCCCCTGCGGACTCTGCGCCTAGTCTGTTCGGCAGCGGCACTGTCGCCGCCCTCCCTCCCAACTTGCGTCCGACGGGCGCGCCTCTGTGATGAATGGGGTTCACATGACCACGCTCGACAACTCGACCGAGTTCGAGGACGGGGCCACCGAGTCCGGTCTCTCTCGCCGCTCGCTCGTCCGCGCCGGCGCCATGGGTGCCGCGGCTGTTCCCGCGATCACGATCGCCACTGCGGCCCCCGCCCTCGCGGCGGCCACCTCCGCCACCAACTCCGGGTCCACCGTGCTCGCGGCCTCGCTCTACGCGAACCGCGTCGGCGGCACCCGCAACATCAACCTGACGGTGAACATCACCAACACGGGCACGCTGACCACCACCGCCCTCGCGGTGACGGTCACCATCGACCCGCTGACCCAGGTTCCGATCCTCTCCATCCTCCCGGGCCTCGGCAGCATCCTCGGTGGCAGCGCCGCCGACGCCGACTCCTCCGCCCAGGGCGGCTGGACGGTCTACAAGACCGGCAGCATGATTCCGCTCGTCGGCAACCTCACCAAGGCCGTGCTCGGCTCGGTGACGTTCCGCTACGTCGCTCCGACGCAGCTCGCCGGCGGTGCCAGCACCACCCTCAAGGCCGTCGTCAACCTCCCGGTCAAGACCCAGTCCATCGGCTTCCTCGCCGCTGGCACGGCCTCCCCGGGTACCGGCGTGCCGGCGATCCTCGTGGGCGCCTCGATCTGACCCAGCCGTTTCGGCTCTCCAGGGCCCTCGGCCGCCGGCGAAAGCCGGTGACCGGGGGCCCTGGTGCGTCAGAATGCTGGAAGTCGGTAACCGAGAGGGAGCGAACGTGGGGAACAGCGACGTGCCGCGTCGTCGCGTCGGCATCGCCGCAGTCGAGCGCCCCGGCCGCGTAGCCGTTCTCGATACCGATCGGTTGGCGCAGGCACCGGTGATCCTGTTGGGACTGGCCGCCGATGTGTGGAGGACAGTCGACGGAAGCCGCTCGCGCGACGACATCGCGCGCGAACTTGCGAGCCTGTGGGACACGACACCCGGCGAACTGACCGAAGTCGTCGCCGAGGCACTCGATGCTCTGGTGAGCTGTGGCTTCATCGAACGAGTGAGGTCGGCAGACAGTGATCAGTGACGACGCCCTGCGGCTCGAGGCCGATGAGGCTGTCGAGCTCGCACACGTCCTGGCATTCCGACTCGCCTCTGATCACGGCATCCGCGCGATGGTCATCAAGGGTCCGGTCGCACGACACTTCGGGCTACGTCCCGCTGGCGACACCTCGATCGATGTCGACATCTGGGTGGACCCGCAGCGTTACGAGACCTACTGCGACCTGCTCCGATCGGTCGGCTGGACGATCGGTGTTCTGCACCGCTCAGCCAGCATCATGGCGATCCATTCCGACGCGTTCGTCCATCCGACGTGGCCGTGCGAGATCGACGTGCATCACCGATTCCCCGGGTTCCTGGCCGATCCGCAACTTGTCTTCGACACCCTATGGGAACGGGTTGTGGAGATGACCGTCGCTGGCGATCAGTCGCTCGCTGCTCCCGATCGCATCAGCAGCATCCTGATCGAGAGCCTCCATCTGCTGCGTGATGGCCCAGGGGGGCAGGGGCGACTCGCCGGCCTGATCGAGCGGGTTGCGCCGCTCCTGGGCGAGCGCGACAAGGTGGACCTCGCGAAGCTCGCCCACGGGGTTGGCGCCGCTGAATCCCTCGAGCCCGTTTTCGATCGTCTGGGAGTCGTCGCCTTCGTTCCACCCGACCCAGAACCCCGGCATGTGGAGTCCATCGCCGACTGGAGGCTCAGGACCACCGTCGGCGATGCACTGGCAGTCCCGGCCATTGCCGAACTGTCGCGAACTCCGCTTTCTCGCTGGCCGCGGATGTTGTGGCGCACGGTGTGGTTGACCGAGGCGGAGATCCGTGAGCGCCAGCCGGGGGCGGCGCCGGGTGCATGGGGCCTGTTCCGAGCACGTCTTCGACGGCTCGGCTACGGGACATTGGCGCTTGCGCCAGCGTTGCGCGCGGTGTTCGGCGTACGCCGGCAGGTGTCGCGTTCTGGGAGGCGAGGGAGATGAGATCAGCTCGGACGTCCCAACGGCCGATCGCCGAGTACAGCGCCCAGGCAGATCCGGCTCTACGAATGGATCCACGCACATGACCAAGGTTGTTCTCGCTGCTCCCGGCGCGGACCGATACGGATCTGATCTACAACTCCTGGAATCGGCGCGTGCTCTTCGGTCGGCTGGATGCCGCGTGAACGCCTTCGTGCCGGAGTCTGGCCCACTCGTGCCGATGCTCGAAGACCTCGGTGTCGATGTGAGGGTTCTCCCCGTCCCGGTCCTCCGACGCACTGACAAGTCGGTTCGCGGGCTCGTGGTCCTCGCGGCCCGCTTGTCCATCGCCCTTCCCCGCATGATCTTCGCGCTTCTTCGGGTCAGGCCGGACGTCGTCTATGTCAACACCGTGACCATTCCATGGTGGACCCTGGCGGCGCGGCTGGTGGGGCGCAGGGCCGTCGTACACGTTCACGAAGCCGAGTCCCAAGACAGTCGAGGGGCCAGGCTCGCGCTGTACCTTCCGCTCGTCCTCGCCACCCGGATCATCATGATCAGCACAGCTGCACGTGATGCTGCCGTGGGAACCATTCCGCGCATTGGTTCACGGGCGATCATCGTTCGCAATGGTGTCCCCGACCGACCCTCGCCTCCGGCCATACGACAGCGGGGCTCGGTCCTTCAGGTCGGCGTCGTAGCACGTCTGTCGCCCCGCAAGGGCACGATGGATGCCTTGGAAATCGCTGCGAAACTCGCGTCGACGACTCCGGTTCAACTCCATCTCTTCGGCGATGTGTTTCCCGGATATGAGTGGTACGAGGAGGAGTTGAAGGCGCGGGCTTCTCGCCCCGACCTAGCCCGCCTCGTGACGTTCCACGGCTACACGCGGCCGGTATGGAACGCACTCGACGATCTCGACCTCGTTCTAGCCCCGTCACACGTCGAACCATTCGGAAACTCCGTCGTTGAGGCGCAACTCTCTCAGCGAGTGGTGGTTGCGAGTGAAGCGGAGGGTCATCTCGAGTCCATTGAGCATGGCGTGACGGGATTCCACTATCCGATCGGAGACATCGAGGCCGCGGTGCGTTGCATCGAGGGAATCGTGTCGGATGGCGAACTCGCCCAAGCGGTCGCTCTGCGAGCCCGGGATTCAGCGCTTCGCAACAACGGCACCGATGCCTACAGGGGTGGACTCCTTGCGGCACTTGAGATTCCGCAGGATTCTCTCGCTCCGATCCCCTCTGACCGATCTCGCCCCATCACAGGAGAGATGTCATGACGTCTTCAGCGGTCGTTGTCGGGATCGCGACCTTCAAACGCCCCGGCCTTCTCAAGGAGCTGTTGGAATCCTTGAGGGATCAGCAGGACGCTGAGTCTTTCGATGTTCTTGTGGTGGACAACGATCCCGAGTGCTCGGCCCGACAGACGGTCGAAGAGTTCGCCGCCCGCTCACCGTTGACAGTCCGCTACCTGGTGGAGGGACGTCCGGGGATTGCCGCGGCGCGGAACAAGGTGCTCGAACATTCTCAGACTTACGACAGGCTCCTCATCATCGACGACGACGAGGTCGCGGGCCACCGCTGGATTGCCAGTTCGCTGGAGGGCCTCGATACGACAGGCGCGACCATGGTGCACGGAGAGGTTCGCTACGCATACCCGCAAGGGACGCCTCGATGGATCACCGAGGGCGGCTACTTCATCAACCCCGTACTGCCGAACGAGGCTGAGCTCCCGTTCGCGGCTACGAACAACCTCGCCATCGATCTTGTGAAGATGCGAGCGCTCGGAAACTTCAGATTCGACGATCAGTTGGGACTCGCGGGGGGTTCGGACCTGCTGTTCACCGGAACGGTTCATGCCGCCGGGGGGGTCATCAAGTGGTGGCCAGCGGCGTCAGTCACCGAGATCGTTCCGCCGGAGCGCGTGAAGCCGCGATGGGTTCTCACGCGCGCCATCCGAGCGGGGGAATCTCAGGCGAATTCCTCCCTCCTCCGCGGCCGTCCGAGTTTCGCCCTGCGACTGAGCCTGATGCTCTACGCCATCACTCGTCTTGTCGGTGGGGCTGGATTGGCCGCAGTGGGTCTGCTTACCGCCAATCAGGGGCGCTGTGGAACCGGTCTACGGCATGTGTTGCGCGGCGTCGGGTTCATTCGGGCGATCCTCGGTTACCGCGTGCAGGAGTATCAGCGACGTGACACCGACTGACCGCGTGGTGATCTGGAGGCAGACCTGGCTCCCAGGATCGGAGACCTTCATCCGCAACCAGGTTGACTCCCTCAGCCACTGGCGTGCGCTTCCGATTGCAGTGGAACACCTCGATTCCCCCATCTCCGGTGGCGGGTCGATCGTGCTCGGTGATGGCCTGCCCGATCGCATCAGACGACGCTCCTACCGCGTGACCCGGCGGTCGTCCGCGGTCCGACGAGCGATCCGAGATGCAGCGCCAGCCATCATCCATGCGCATTTCGCGAACGACGCCGGCCTCATCGAACCGATCGCTCGGCAACTCCGCGTGCCGATGGTGGTGACCGTTCACGGGTATGACCTCACGGTCACCCGCGACCGGCCGAGGAGGGACGCACGCGATGTGGCGGCTGGGCTTCGGCGGGCTCAGAGCGTGATCACCCTGTCCCGATTCATGGCTGATCGTGCGGTGCGTCAAGGTGCGGATCCGGGGAAGATCCTGACGATCCCGACTGGCATCCCGATTCCGCCGGACCCGGGCCCGCGACGTGCGGACGACGACACGGTCAAGGTGCTGTTCGTCGGTCGCCTGGTCGAGAAGAAGGGTGTCGAGGATGCGATCCGCGCTGTTGCTGCGGTCGCTGCGAAGGGACATCGGCTTGCTCTCACCATCGCGGGATCGGGCCCGATGGAGGCAGAGTTGAAGGCGCTTCCTCCGCAAGTCAGGGCCTCCGTCCGGTTCGTCGGCGCGATCTCGCCCAGCTCTGTCCGAGAGTTGATGGCGACCCACGACCTTTTCCTCGCCCCGTCGAAGACTGCACCCAACGGAGATTCAGAGGGTTTCGGGATGGTGTTCCTCGAAGCCGCGGCGCATCGACTCCCGGCTGTCGGTTATGTCCATGGAGGCGTGCCGGAGGCTGTGGTGGACGGCGAGACGGGTCTTCTTGCTCCTGAGGGCGATCTTGAACAGCTCTCAGCCCGCCTCGAGCAACTCGTCGAGTCGGAGGCGATGAGGCTGGAGATGGGTCTCGCGGGTCGACGTCGTGTCGAGACGGACTTCGACGTCCGCAAGTGCACCGCGCAGCTGGAGCGTCACTATGACTCCGTTGTCGGTCGAGGATGAGGCGTAGCCTGGCGGTCGCCTCACTTGCGGGCGTGGTCGGCAACCTGGCTGCACCTGCCGTCGCCATCCTCACCGCGCCGATGCTCGCGCGGGGCCTCGGCGTTGCAGAGCGTGGCGATCTTGCCGGAGCGACCAGCCCGTTCATGCTGGCGGTGGCTGCCGCCACGCTCGGACTTCCGGAAGCGGTGGTCTTCCTCACTGCGCGCGCGGGCTGCGTTGACCGGCGACTGACGAGACAGGCGATCATCATCCTTACCGGGGTCGGCGTCATCGTCGCGATCCTTCTCGCTGTTGTGGTCTCCCCCTCTCTCCGCACTGACGCCGCCCGCCATGCCTGTTGGATCTCGCTCTTTCTCTTGCCATGGTGCCTGGCGATCGGGTCCATCCGAGGTGCGGCGATGGGGATCCATGCATGGGGCAGGGTGTCTGCCGAGAAGCTGACGACCGCCAGCTCGCGATTGGTCGCGATCTCGCTTCTCTTCGCTTTCGGTCACCTCTCGGTTCTGACCGCTGCGACCGCGATTGCAGGCTCCATGGCGTTGGGAGCGGTCACGTACCTGGGAACCTTCAGTGCGCACCGCGGTTCAGTATTCCCGCGACCCGAGCGCCCGTCCTTCGACATGCTGGGCTTCGGCGTCAGGTACTGGTCGGGCTCATTGGCGGGAACGCTTCTCTTGCGGCTCGATCAGCTGCTCATGGTTCCCCTGACATCCTCGACGGAGCTGGGCCTCTATGCAGTGGCTGTGAGCATCGCCGAGGTCGCGCTTGTACTGAACCTGGCGCTGAAGGACATCATGCTCGCCACGGAGGCGGGAGACAGCAATGAAGAGAGGGTCGTGTCCTTCGCCCGGCTCTCGACTCTTCTGACGACTGCGCTGGGCTTGTTCGTGCTCTCGGCGTCCTGGCTCTTGGTCGAACCGCTCTTCGGGGCTGACTTCGCCGACTCTCGGATCATCATCGCAATCCTCGTTCTCGGGATTGTGGTCGGCAATCCTGGCTCCATCTGTGGTGCTGGCATGAGTGGTTGGGGCCGTCCGGGCCTCCGGAGCATCGCGGTGGCCGCAGCCGCAGCAGTCAACTTCGGACTCGTGTTGATCCTGGTGCCCACGTACGGGGGGGCCGGAGCGGCGTGGGCGACCGTTGCCGGGAACGCTGTCGCCGGCAACCTCAACATCGTCTTCTGTCGACGATATTTCGGCCTGTCGATGTCGCGGTTCTACGGTATCCGTCGGTCGGATCTCGCGCTTCTGGTGCGAGGACTGGACTCGCTCAGGGCGCGACTGGGTAGCTGACTCTCGGCCGTGCAGCCGTCGCACTCTTGTCGGCTGCGGCTTCGAGCAACCCCGCCTCCGACTCGCCGAGCGAACTTCTCGGAGCGAGCGCTGCGAGGGCTGCCGCAACGAACAGGGCGGGGCCGGCGATGGTGTCGGTCGCGATCGAGGAATACGACGCTACCGAGAAGGCTCCGATCAGGAGGCTGATCGTGAAGGGAGCATTCCGCTTGCCTGAGACGAGGGCTGGCCCGATCAACGCGAGAAAGAGGAGCAGGGTGGTCAGCAGACCGTAATCCACGGCGTACATCAGCCAGCCGTTCTCAAGGCTGCTGGGAAGGCGTTCGCCAGCGGCGAATCGATAACTGGAGCCGGAGCCGTCCCCGAACACGAAGAACGATTCCCAGTGCCGACCGAACGCCGCTCGAGCGAGTCCACGGGCGGCCGCACTTCCGCTGTCCTGAACGAACCGGCCCTGCGTCTCGGCGAAGAGCGAGGTGCCGGCCACGTAAACCCCTCCAGCGAGAGTTCCGACGGCGATCACGAACTTTCGGCCGATGCTCTGCGAACTTGCGATCGCAAGGTAGAGGACGCCGAGCACCAGGAGAAGGAGTCCGGTTCGCGACTGTGACACGACAACCCCAGACGTGATTCCCGCGAGCAGTGCCAACTGGATCACCGACGACCTGATGAAGACGAGGAGCGGCACAGCCATGGCGCAGAACAGTGCCAGGGCTAGCGGGTGATCAAAGGTCCCGCTCTGGCGTCCCGTCCCAAGGGAGTACCACACCGTTTTCTGGAAGTCGGACTCGAATGGCTGCGTCAGTGCTCCGGACTTCACCAGGAGCCCCAAGACGCCTTCGCTCGCCGCCAGTACAACCCACAGGCGGGCAGCCTGGAGGAGCAGGCGGGGTGCGGTCGAAGACGCGATGACGATCAACAGGTAGAGGAAGAGCCCTCCGGCGAGCTGGTCCAGCATCAAGGCGGTGCCGTTCGGGCTCCCGAGGTACACGGTCTGGCCAACGGCACTTGCAACAACGAGGGTGATGGCGGCGATGGGGCCACGCTTGGTGCTCAAAGCACTGAGCGCGGTCGGACCACGAAACACCACCTGGAGGAGCAGAGCGACCGCCGCCAGGACGGTGACGGGATGGACTGGCGGGATCGGAGTCGCAGTTCCAATGACCATGCCGGTGAGTTGGTGCCCGGCTACGCCGGGAACGATTGCCCACAGGAGGATCACAAGCATGACGAGGCGCTGCGGTCGATTCAGCAGCAGCGCACTGATGATCACGCTCACGGCGGCCCAGGTCTGCAGATTCATCTCGCGCCCTCCTCGTCTCTCGCGCCTGCATGGACTGTACGGCTGACGGACGGTCCCAATTCGCCGATCCTCGAAGATGGACCGAGACGCAGGTCTCGAGCCGGGCTCCCATGACCGATCTCGATCTTGGCCTGGATGCCCTGGCACGCCGCACCTTGCGACTGTCTACGGTTGACCTCATGGAGTCCGGTTCCAAAGACGAGCGCTCATTCGCAATCCTCACGGCTTGCGTCGGGAACATCTGCCGGTCGCCTCTTGCTGAGCGGCTCCTCGACCAGCGGCTGAGGCCAGTTCGAAATGACACCTCCGTAGTCGTCAGTTCGGCTGGCGTCCGAGGATTGACCGGACAGCCCATGGAGCCCCACGCCGCGGCCGAGTTGATGCGTCTCGGCGGAGACCCGGACGGATTCGTCGCGCGCCGGGTCGACGCTCAGATCGCGGGTGATGCCGACCTCATCCTCGCCATGACCCGCGAGGTGCGAGCCGATGTCTTGAAGGAGCAACCGCGCGCGATGAAGCGCGCCTTCACCCTGCTCGAGTTCGCCTACCTGTGCCGGTACGCCGTCGAGCAGGACGCACCCATCTACACGGTCGAGGACCTACTGGCGTATGCGGCTCGGCATCGCAGTCAGGCGGCCGGCATCGAACAGGACGTGCCGGACCCGATCGGTCGTTCGCCCGAGGTCCACCGTGAGGTCGCCGACCTCATCGCGGTCAATGTCAACGTCGTGAGCGCGCTGCTCGTGCCGCTCCTGCGGGACTGACGTCACAGGAGGCCGAGCCGCGACTGCTGCGGGTCGAGTGCGCCCATCCCTAGAATCAGCCCGACACCGAGCCCGCCGGGCCCGCCGCACAGGGAGACCTCTCGTGAAGATCGCAGTCGCCGGAATCGGCTATGTGGGACTGTCCAACGCGGTCATCCTCGCTCAGCACCACGAGGTGTGGGCTGTCGACCTCGACGAGGCGAAGGTCGCGCAGGTCAATGCTCGACAGTCGCCGATCGTGGACGCCGAGATCGAGGAGTACCTGGCCTCCCGCGACCTCGACCTCACGGCCACGACCGATCCCGCCGCGGCCTACACAGGCGCCGAGTTCGTGCTGGTGGCCACACCCACCGACTACGACCCCCAGACCAACTACTTCAACACGGGCTCGGTGGAGGCGGTGATCGAGCAGGTGCTCGAGGTCGCTCCCCAGGCCGCCATCATCATCAAGTCCACCGTGCCGGTGGGCTTCACCTCGCGCATGCGCGAGGTGCACCCGGGCGCGGTGATCGTCTTCAGCCCGGAGTTCCTCCGCGAGGGCCGAGCCCTCTACGACAACCTGCACCCCTCCCGCATCGTCGTGGGCTCCCGCAGCGCCGTCGGCAAGCGCTTCGCCGATCTGCTCCTCGAGGGTTCGTTGGAGAAGGACGTGCCGGTGCTGCTCACCGACTCCACCGAGGCGGAGGCCATCAAGCTCTTCGCCAATACCTACCTCGCACTGCGGGTCGCCTTCTTCAACGAACTCGACACCTACGCCGCGATGCGCGGGCTCGACTCCGCCCAGATCATCGAGGGCGTCGGCCTCGACCCGCGCATCGGCAACCACTACAACAACCCGAGCTTCGGCTACGGGGGCTACTGCCTGCCCAAGGACACCAAGCAGCTCCAGGCGAACTACCGGCACGTGCCGCAGAACCTCATCAGCGCGATCGTCGACTCCAACACCACGCGCAAGGACTTCGTCGCCGCCGACATCCTGTCCCACAACCCGCGCACCGTCGGCATCTACCGGCTGATCATGAAGGAGGGCTCGGACAACTTCCGCATGTCCTCCATCCAGGGTGTGATGAAGCGGATCAAGGCCAAGGGCGTCGAGGTGGTCATCTACGAGCCGACCCTGGAGGACGACCTCTTCTTCAACTCCGAGGTCATCAGCGACCTCGAGGAGTTCAAGAAGCGCGCCGACATCATCGTCGCCAACCGGCGCACCGACGCCTTGGACGACGTGGCCAGCAAGGTCTACACCCGCGACATCTACGGGCGGGACTGACCGGAGCCAGCGGTCGGGCGCTCGGGAGATCGGTCAGACGACGTCGACGAGCCGCGAGTGCACGGCGCGTCGGGCGGGCTCGTAGGCCTGCGCGATCTCACCCAGACCGACCACGACGCAGTCGGTGTCCTCGGGGCTGAGGTACGCCGACTCGCCCCGCTGGAGGCGCAGTGACTGGCCGTCCCCGTTGCGCAGCTCCACCTCGCCGCCGGTGCAGATGACGATCGACCTCCGGGTCGTCACCAGAGGGACGCCGTCCGGGTCGGCGTGGGAGACCTGGGTGACTGCGAGGGCGAACTCGACGTCGGCGGGGGAGAAGACCTCGGTGTCGGCGAGGGCGAACTCCGGATTGACCCGGGCGATGCGCGCCATGCCGGTGGTGCCCAGGCAGGTCACGAGGCCGTGCGGGTCGACGTGCTTGGTGGTCAGGCCGGCGCGCAGCACGTTGTCGCTGGAGGCCATCACCTCCAGGCACAGGCCCTTGAGGTGGGCGTGGATGATGCCGGCGCCGAGGTAGGCGGCTTCGCCCGGCTGCAGGGTCATCCGGTTGAGCATCAGCGAGATGATGACGCCGACGTCGCCCGGGTAGTACTCCGCGATCTCGACCGCCGTGGAGTAGGCGCGCTTGATGTCCATGCCGAGACGGCCCAGGGCACGGCAGGCGCCGACGACCTCGCCGACCTCGGCCTCGGTCACCTCCGAGCTCAGCAGCCACTCGAGCCGGCGCACGATGCCGGCGAAGCCGGGGTCGGCTCGCAGGTCGTCGGCCAGGCGCTTGGTGAGGGGGGTCTCCAGAGGCGCGAGCACGCGCAGGATCTCCACGGTCGGTCGGAAGCCGATGAGGGAGTCGAAGGTGGTCAGCGCGTAGACCATCTCCGGCTTGTGGTTGTCGTCCTTGTAGACCCGGTGCGGAGCATCGAGGGGAATGCCGGCGCGCTCCTCCTCGGCGAACCCGTCCTCGGCCTGGCTCTTGCTCGGGTGCACCTGGAGCGAGAGCGGCTGATCGGCGGCGAGCACCTTCAGCATGAACGGCAGATCGCCGGTCAGATCGGCCAGCGCCTTGGTCTCGCCGTCGGCGCTCACAGCCGTGGAGGGCTGGAGCGGGTGGGTGCCGATCCACACCTCCGCCACCGGGGTGCCGTCCGACCGTTCGCCCAGGAAGCGCGGGATCGCGTCAGGCGATCCCCACGAGTAGTTCTGGACGCCGTTGCGGAGCCGGTACATGAGGTCAGCCTAGGCAATCCGAGCCGGAGTTCGAGGCCCTAGGGATGGGGTGGGACGACGACCACGGGCCGCGGTCAGCTCTTCTCGACCCCGGCCTGGGCGTCGGACCTCGAGGCGGCGCGGGCGCCGCCGTAGGTCCAGGTGTCGAGCTCGGCCACGGTGGGGGCCCCGAAGTAGGGGAGTCCCTGCTGCTTGCGCAGCACGCCCCAGATGAGCGGCAGCAGCACGGCGGTCACGATGCCGACCACGCCGATCAGCACCGGGTGGGTGGTGTCCTTGCCCAGGGGCGCCCAGCCCGCCTTGTCGAGCAGGGCGACGCCCGACATGGTCAGCACGACCACGATGCCGCGGCGGATCAGCGACTGCGGTACCCGCGGCGCGATGGTGCTGCCCAGCAGGGTGCCGGGCACGGAGCCGATGATCAGCGGGATGGTGATCGACCAGTCGAGGCCGTTGAGGGAGATGTTGGAGAGCGCGGCGGCGAGCACGAGGGGCACCGCCTGCACCAGGTCGGTGCCGACCAGGCGCAGCGCGGAGAGGCCCGGGTAGAGCATCAGCAGCGCGATCATGATGACCGAGCCCGAACCTACGCTGGTGATGCCGACGAGTGCTCCGCCGAGCATGCCGACCAGCAGCGTCGGGATCGGTCGGACGGCCGGGTCGGGGTCGCCCACCGGGCCGCCGCTGCGGACGCGGCGGAGGTTCACGTAGAGGCGCAGGGCGTAGGTGAGGGCGGCGAAGATCAGCGCGAAGCCGATCGCCTCCTTCAGCACGGTGTCGAGCTGCTTCTCATCGGTGGTGAAGTGATGGATCGCGAAGGGGCCGAGGAAGGCCATCGGCACCGAACCAGCGATCAGCCAGCCTGCCAGCCGGAAGTTCGGTTGGCCCTCGCGGGCATGCACGATCGCACCGCCCGTCTTGTAGACCGCGGCAGCCGTCAGGTCGGCCGTGACGACGGTGGCGGCCTCGCCGCCGCCGACGCCGAGGAAGATGAGGGCGGGGGTCATCAGAGCCCCGCCGCCCATGCCGGTGAGGCCGACGACGATGCCGACGAAGAAGCCGGCGGCGACGATGGACACAGCTGTCCACGTGAGCAGCTCGCTCATGGAGATCTCCTAGTGCGCGGCGACCGCACCCTGGTCGATCCGCGGAGTCGAGGATAGGGGAGATTCCTGCTGTTCTCGGTATTGCCTATCGAGGTGATCGGGATTGGCTGGCTGAGCCGGCCAGGGACGTCGGCGGGCGGGTGCGGGGTAGTCCGGTGGTCGAGGTGCGACGAGAGCCAGCGAGGAGCCGCGAGACCCGGGGAGTCGAACGCCCTGCGGTACCGGTAGCTCCTCGGGTGCGGGCGTTTCGAGGCTCGCTTCGCTCGCACCGGGGCGACCGGAGAGGCTCGCTTCGCTCGCACCGGGGCGAGCGGGAGGGCCTACAGGTCGAGGAACCCCGCCTCGCGCAGCGCGACGACCACGTCGTCCAGGGCGTCCTCGATCGTGCGGCCCGTGGTGTCGACGCGCACGTCGGCGTCCTCCGGCTCCTCGTACGGGGAGGAGATGCCGGTGAACTCGGGGATCTCGCCGCGGCGGGCCTTGGCGTAGAGGCCCTTGCGGTCGCGGCGCTCGCACTCCTCGAGCGGGGTCGCCACGTGGACCAGGAAGAAGGCGCCGCCCGCGGCCTCGACCAGCGCCCGCACCTGCTGGCGGGTCTCGTCGAAGGGGGCGATCGGGCTGCACACCGCCACCCCGCCGTGGCGGGCGATCTCGGCGGCCACCCACCCGATGCGGCGGATGTTGGTCTCGCGGTCCTCCTTGGAGAAGGTCAGGCCCGCCGAGAGGTTGCGCCGTACGACGTCGCCGTCGAGGGAGGTGAGCGTGCGCTCGCCCGCCTCGAGGATGCGGTCCATCAGCGCGCGGGCCAGCGTCGACTTGCCGCTGCCGGAGAGGCCGGTGAAGAAGAGTACGAGGCCGACCTCGTCGGCCGCCGGCGCGGCCTGCTCGACGATCGCGGCGATCGTCGCGGGCAGGTCGCCCTTGTCGTCACCGCCGAGCGGTAGGACGACGTCGTCGCCGGCGTAGGTGGCCACCACCTGGACGCCGAGGGCGTGATCGGCCTCCGCGTCGCCGTGTGCGGCCAACGGGACGGCGACCACGACGGCGTCGGCGAGCAGCTCGGCCGCGGCGAGCGTCGCGCGCAGCAGGGCGACGGCGGGCAGGCTCGGCGTGCCCACGCCGACCAGGGCCAGCAGCACGACCGGCCGCTCGCCGATGGCGGCCAGGTCGGCCTCGCTCAGCGGGTCGGCCACCGGCACCACCGCGCGCCCGGCGTACCGCTCGCGCACCTGGGCGGGGGAGAGGTAGAGCCGGCGGAACGGGCCGTACTGGGGGTGCGTCAGCGTCTCGATCTCGCCACCCGGCACGGCGACCCGGGCCAGCGGCAATCCTTCAGGGTCGACGAGTTCCACGCCGCCCGCCTCGGCTGCTGCCGCCGCGACGGCGTCCGGCAGAGTCAGGGTGACCGGGCTGCCCGGCTCGTCGAAGCGCGTCAGCGGCGCCAGCGCACCCGTGGTGAGGAGCTCGAGGTCGTCGAGCTCGCGCGGCGTCGGGCAGTGCTGGGGCCAGGGCTTCGTCGGTGCGGACACGGGCGTCATCCTGCCACCCCAAATCTTCGTTCGTTCGCGCCACTTACTGGTGCGAGCGCTGATAGGTTTTCGGCCGTCCCCTGAAGTCTCGCGGAGGGCTCTATGCAGCAGGCCAATGATCATCGGCGAGATCGGCTGAATGGGATCCAAGGGTTGCGGTTCGTTGCCGCCGGTCTCGTCGTGGTGACGCACGCGACCTTTTACGCTGGCGAGCGATTGGATCCTTCGTTCCCGACGTGGCACTTCGGAGAGATCGGAGTACCTATCTTCTTCGTGATCAGTGGCTTCGTCATGGTGGTGTCCACCCAAGACTTGGTGGGCAAAGATGACGGCTGGAAGTACTTCTCCGCCAGGCGGGGGACGCGGATCGTACCGCTCTACTGGACTGCGACAACTGTCAAGCTCCTGACCATGGTCGTCGTCCCTGGCGCGGTCCTGCATGCGGCGCTATCCCCTCAGACGGTCCTTTCCTCGTACTTCTTCCTTCCGTCCTACAACGCCGACGGCGAGCTCCGACCGCTCTTGGGCGTTGGATGGACCCTTATCTTCGAGGTCTTCTTCTACATCATCTTCGCGATAGGCATGCGAGTTTCGAGACGCCCTGCTTTGTTCTCGACTGCGGTTCTTCTTCCGGTCGCGATCGGCGGGTTTGCTCTTCCCGGCGACGTTAGGGGCGAATGGACCTTCTACTTCAGTGGAGTTCTCCTCTACTTCGTCATGGGAATGTGGATTGGCGCGCTGTGGACGAAGCGTCTTGATGGCCCTATTCGGATGCTCGCAATCGCCACAGTGACGGTTGCGGCCTGTTGGTCCTCAGCCAGCGCGGCGACTGGATCTCCATCCCCTTCCCACTACCTGCTCGCCCCTACGATCTTCCTACTGACCCTCGTCGCCGAATCCACCATCGGGGCACGGCTCCCTCGCTGGTTTCTCATCGGCGGTGACGCTTCGTACGCGCTCTACCTGTTCCATCCCATCGTCGCGCCCGCTGTGCCGGCGCTGATGAGCAAGTTCGGTTTGGTCTACCCCTGGCTGTCGGTCGTCGGGGGGTTCGGAGCGGCACTCGTCGCGGGAATCATCGGGTATTACTTCATCGAGCGACCCGCACTGGAGCAGACTCGCAGGCGGTGGAAGTACGCCGGAAAGATGAGAGGCGCAGGACTACCCCAAGGCACAGTCGCCCGCTAGAGAACTGCGCGGATCTCGCCCACCGGCATCCCGCCGCCCAGCAGCGGATGGGTGCCGATGCGGTCGAGCACCTCGTTCTCGATGCCGAGGCGCCGCAATGCGGCGACCATGACGATCGGGCGGGCCCGGTCGGCGCCGTCCTCGATGGTGAGCGCGACGGCCCGGCCGTCGGCGAGGGCCACCACGTAGGAGGCCTCCGCGCCCAGCTTGCCGATCGCGCCCGGTACGGCCTGCAGGAGGGCGGCCTCGTCGCGACGGGTACCGGAGACCCACGTGGGATGCGTGCGGATCGCCTCGGTGATCTGGCGGCGCGGCCCGCTCTCGGCGACCGCCAGACCACGGAGGGCCCGGGCCAACCCGGTCAGGGAGGTCGACAGCAGCGGAGCGCCGCAGCCGTCGACCGCAAGGACGGCGATCGGCTCACCGGTCGACTCCTCGAAGGTGCGCACGATCGCCTGCTGGAGCGGGTGGTCGGGGGAGAGGTAGTCGTCGGTCGACCAGCCGCGGAGGACGCAGGTGGCCAGCATCGCGGCGTGCTTGCCCGAGCAGTTCATGGCGATGCGGCTGCGCTCGCCGCCGCTGCGCAGCACGGCTTCCTTCTCGGCCTCGTCGTAGGGCCAGTCGAGCGGGGTCTGGAGGGAGGTCTCGGTGAGTCCGGCGCCCGCCAGGATGCGTCGGACGCCGTCGAGGTGGAACGCCTCCCCGGAGTGGGACGCGCAGGCCAGCGCCAGCAGATCGGGCGGCAGGTCGAGTCCGAGCTCCACCATGGCCAGTGCCTGGAGCGGCTTGTTGCACGAGCGCGGGAGGATCGGCGCGTCGGCATCGCCGACCGCCCAGTCGACCGAGCCGTCGGCGGCCAGGGCCACGACGCTGCCGCGATGGCGTCCCTCGATGAACCCGCTGCGGACGATCTCGGCGACGACGGTGTGGGGCATGGGGTCACGGTAGGCGAGGTGGCCTCCCCGGGCGTTGTCGGCGATCGGGTGCGGGGGCTTCGAGGCTCGCTGCGCTCGCACCTCAGCCACCGGCGTCCGGCGGGGGCTGAGGTGCGACGAGCGCCAGCGAGGAGCCTCGAAGCCCGGTGAGACGAACGACCTCGGGTACCGCCGGCGGTCGCCTCCGGGCGTTTCGAGGCTCGCTGCGCTCGCACCTCAACGACCGGAGGGGCTCGCTTCGCTCGCACCGGGGCGACCGGTCGTGCTTGCAGCTGCACGCAGGCCGTAGGGGCCGTTATGCAGGGCATGTGAGCGGTTGCACAAGCGTCGGAGTTGGCTTCTGCTAGCTACAGCTAGCACCATGGGCGGTATGGCGAAGGGCAAGGTGTCGAAGACGGTGGGCTCGCTCGGCGAGTACCTCCGTGAACAGCGCACCTCGGCGCAGCTCTCGTTGCGTCAGCTCGCCGAGCAGGCCGGGGTCTCCAACCCCTACCTGAGCCAGATCGAGCGCGGTCTGCGCAAGCCGTCGGCCGAGGTGCTCCAGCAGCTCGCCAAGGCACTGCGCATCTCCGCCGAGCAGCTCTACCTCCGGGCCGGCATCGTCAGCCCGGACGACGGCGTCGGCGGGAGCGTCGAACTGGCGATCCTCGGCGACACCGCCCTCACCGAACGGCAGAAGCAGTCCCTCCTCGACGTCTACCAGTCGTTCCTCGCCATCAACGAGCCCCCCACCGATTCCTGACCCGCCGCGGTCCGGCGCCCGTCGGACCCATCCCCACCCGTCCGGCGTGCGCCGGACATCGATAGGAGTGCCGACACCATGGCCATCACCCTGAAGTCCCTCGATCTGAAGACCGAGGCCACCAAGACCCTCTACGCCGGCGCCGGCGCCGTCGACCTCGCGGTCGAGACCGTCCGCGAGTCGGTCACCGAGTACGTCGCCGACGTGCAGAAGAAGATCGCCGAGGTGCAGGCCGACGTCCTCACCCGCGTCGCCGACGTGCAGAAGGCCGTCCAGGGCATCGACCTGGAGCCCAAGAAGGTCCGCGCGCAGGCGACCACCGTGGTCAACACCCGCGTCGAGACGCTCACCGACGAGGCCAAGGCCCGCCGCGCCGCCATCGAGGCCCGCGTCGCCGAGCTCCAGGCCCAGGCCACCGCGCTGCCCACCAAGGTGCAGTCGGCCCTCACCGAGAACGTCGCCACCGCCACCGCCGCCTACGACGACCTGGCCAAGCGCGGCGAGGTCGTCGTCGCCCGCCTGCGCAAGCAGGAGCTCGCCCAGGAGGCCGCGAAGGTCGTCGAGGACGCCGCCGAGGTGGCCAAGGCCCCGGCCAAGAAGGCTCCGGCGAAGAAGGCCGCCGCCAAGAAGGCTCCGGCGAAGAAGGCGCCCGCGAAGAAGGCGCCCGCGAAGAAGGCCGCCGCCAAGAAGGCTCCGGCGAAGAAGGCCCCCGCCAAGAAGGCCGCGCCGGTCGTCGAGGCGGCTGCCGAGGTCATCCCCGGCATCGACGCCTGATCGGTTCCGATCACCGCACCACCCGGCATCACCCAGCACTGCCCGCGAGGGCCGGACGCTCGACGTCCGGCCCTCGTGGCGTTCTCGGCAGCCCGATCGGCGGAGCCGACTAGGCTGGAGCCGTGCGCGTCTTCGAGATCCAGTCCACGATCATGCTCGTCATCTTCGCGGTGCTGCTGGTGGTGAAGCTGTTCGCGTTCATCAGCGCGCTCACCTTCTCCAGTCAGTCCTACGAGGCCGCCGGCAAGCTCACCAAGCCGGCGTGGAGCCTGATCCTCGGTCTGGGCGTGGTGCTGCACTTCCTGGGAATGGTGCTGCGCCTCCCCATCGGGTTTACGGGCATCCTCGGGATCGCCTTCACGGTGGCCGCGTTCGTGTACCTCGCCGACGTGCGCCCGGCGTTGAACGGGTTGACGCGGCGGTAGGCGGCTGTCCCTGCCGCTGCTGTTCGTCTCACCGGGTTTCGAGGCTCCTCGCTGGCGCTCGTCGCACCTCAACCACCGGCGGGCCCGCGCGGGTCAGAGGCCCAGGTAGGCCTTCAGCGCCTCCCGCGCGTCCTGCGGCACGAAGCCGGTGGCCTCGATGCGGCTGAGGTCGAGGGTGCTGTGCACGGGGCGCGGTGAGAGGTCCTTGCCGGCACCGTAGGTGGCGGTGTCGGTGGCGCAGACGTCCTCGGCCGATCGGCCGCACAGCACGAAGACCTCGCGGGCGATGTCGCACCAGCTCATGGTGGGTCCGGCGTTCGTCACGTTGTAGGTGCCGAAGGGCGCTCCCACCGCGAGCAGGTGGAGGGTGGCGCGGGCCAGCTCGGTGGTGAAGGTGAGTCGGCCGTACTGGTCGTCGACCACGCTCGGCGAGACGCCGTTCTCGGCCAGCGACTGCATCGTGCGCACGAAGTTGCGGCCCTCGCCGACCACCCAGGAGGTGCGCAGCACGTAGTGGCGCGGTGCCACGCCCACGGCGATGTCGCCGGCCGCCTTGGTCTGGGCGTACACGCCCAGCGGCGCGAACCCCTCGGACTCGTCGTGCAATTCGGCGGTGCCGTCGAAGACGTAGTCCGAGGAGTAGTGCACCAGCGTCAGGCCGTGCTCGATGGCCGCCTGCGCCAGCAGGGCGGGCGCGACCGCGTTCGCGGCCCAGCTCGAACGGCGTCCCTCGGGCGTCTCGGCGACGTCGACGGCGGTGAACGCGGCGGCGTTGAGGATCGTGCCGTACTCGCTCCACGGGAACGCCGCCACCGCCGCGGGGTCGGTGATGTCGAACTCGTCGAGGTCGACGCCGTGGGCGTCGGGCAGCACGTCGAGCAGCGCCCGCCCGAGCTGACCCTTGCTGCCCACCACCAGCGTGCGCCGCGGCTGCATCGGGACGACGGCGTCCAGCGTGGGGTTCGCCTTGTCCTTCTCGGAGATGTCGGCCTCGGTCAGCGGGATCGGCCACGGGATGGAGGCCGTGGCGTCGTCCAGCGCCAGGGCCGGGTAGGTGACACCCGGACGCCAGTGGTCGTTGACGAGGTAGGTGTAGGCGGTGCCGTCCTCCAGGGCCTGATAGGAGTTGCCGACGCCGCGCGGCACGAACACCGCGACACCGGGGTCGATCTCCACGCTGAAGGTCGCACCGAAGCTGTCGCCCGCGCGCAGGTCGACCCAGGCGGCGAAGACCCGGCCGGTGGCCACGCCGACGTACTTGTCCCACGGCTCCGCGTGGATGCCGCGGGTCGCGCCGCGCCGGGTGTTGAAGGAGATGTTGTTCTGCACCGGGCCGAAGTCGGGCAGGCCGAGCGCGGTCATCTTCGCCCGCTGCCAGTTCTCCTTGAACCAGCCGCGGTCGTCGCCGTGCACGGGCATGCGGACGACGAGCAGCCCGGGGATCGTTGTGGTCTCGACGGTCAGCTCGCTCACGATCACTGGCCCTTCGCGGCGTAGGAGGCCTCGACGGCGTCCTTGTGCGGCCGCCACCAGGCCTCGTGGGCCTGGTACCACTCGATGGTGTCGGCCAGACCCTTCTCGAAGTCGCCGAAGCGCGGCGACCAGCCGAGCTCGGTGCGCAGCTTGGTGGAGTCGATGGCATAGCGCAGGTCGTGGCCGGCCCGGTCGGTCACGTGGTCGAAGTCGTCCTCGGGACGGCCGAAGTGAGCCAGGATCTGCCGGACGACGTCGAGGTTGTTGCGCTCGCCGTCCGCGCCGATGAGGTAGGTCTCCCCGATACGGCCGGTGGTGAGGATCGTCCAGACCGCCGACGAGTGGTCGTCGGCGTGGATCCAGTCGCGCACGTTCTGCCCGGCCCCGTAGAGCTTGGGGCGGCCGCCGTCGATGACGTTGGTGATCTGACGGGGGATGAACTTCTCGATGTGCTGCCAGGGGCCGTAGTTGTTCGAGCAGTTCGAGATCGTGGCCTGCACGCCGAAGCTGCGCACCCACGCCCGCACGAGCAGGTCGGAGCCCGCCTTCGTGGAGCTGTAGGGGCTGGAGGGGTTGTAGGGGGTCGACTCGGTGAAGCGCTCGGGGTCGTCGAGCTCGAGGTCGCCGTACACCTCGTCGGTGGAGATGTGGTGCAGCCGCGTGCCCGCCTTGCGCACCGCCTCGAGCAGCGAGAACGTGCCGATGAGGTTGGTGTGCACGAAGGGGGAGGGGTCGGCCAGCGAGTTGTCGTTGTGCGACTCCGCCGCGTAGTGGACGACGGCGTCGTGCTCGGCGACGAGGCGCTCCATGAGCGGCTGGTCGGCGATGTCGCCGACCACGAGGGAGACCCGATCGGCCGGCAGGTCGGCGATCGACTCGCGGCTGGCGGCGTAGGTGAGCTTGTCGACGACCGTGACCTTCGCGTCGGTGTGCTCGACGAGGAAGTGCACGAAGTTCGAGCCGATGAAGCCGGCGCCGCCCGTCACGAGGATGTGATCCATGCCCGAATGCTAGGGAGCCTGCCCGCTGGGGTATCGCGATCTCTAGCATTCGGAACGTGAAAGGGATCATCCTCGCCGGCGGCACCGGCTCGCGCCTCCACCCCATCACTCTGGGGATCAGCAAGCAGCTGATGCCGGTCTACGACAAGCCGATGATCTACTACCCGCTCTCCACGCTGATGCTGGCGGGCATCCAGGACGTGCTGGTGATCACCACCCCGCACGAGGCGGCCGCCTTCCAGCGGCTGCTGGGCGACGGTTCGCAGTACGGCATCTCGATCACGTGGGCCCAGCAGCCCTCGCCCGACGGACTGGCGCAGGCTTTCATCATCGGCGCCGACCACGTCGGCGACGACCGGGTGGGCCTCGTGCTCGGCGACAACATCTTCTACGGCGCCGGCCTGGGCACCCGGCTGCGGCGCTTCGAGGATCTCGATGGTGCCGCGGTCTTCGGCTACCGCGTGGCCGACCCGACCGCCTACGGCGTGGTCGAGTTCGACGAGGCCGGCCGCGCGATCTCCCTCGAGGAGAAGCCGGCGAAGCCCAAGAGCCCGTACGCCGTCCCGGGCCTGTACTTCTACGACAGCAGCGTCGTGGAGTACGCCCGCGACCTGAAGCCCTCGGCTCGCGGGGAGTTGGAGATCACCGACCTCAACCGCATCTACCTCGAGCAGGGACGCCTCCAGGTGGAGGTGCTGCCGCGCGGCAGCGCGTGGCTCGACACCGGGACGGTGGACGATATGAACGACGCCGCCAACTACGTGCGCGCCATCGAGAGCCGCCAGTCGAGCAAGATCGGCGCGCCCGAGGAGGTCGCCTGGCGGATGGGCTTCATCGACGACGCCCGGCTCGCCGAGCTCGCCCAGCCGCTGGTGAAGAGCGGGTACGGGACGTACCTGCTGAGCCTGCTCGACTGAGGGACGGCTCTCTCAGGCCTCGACGTAGGCGACCCGAGGCCGCTTCTCGGCGGTCTCGGCGATGGCTCGCTCGTAGTCGGCGCAGACGTCCGGCCAGTTGTACAGCCGAGCCCCGCGGTCGCGGGCGCGCTCCCCCCGGTCGTCGGTGGTGGCCATCTGCCCCAGCACGGTCTCGGCGATCGACTCGGGAGTGCCCGCGCAGTAGACGGCGGTATCGGCCAGCACCTCGCGGTTGTAGACCGTGTCGCGTGCCACGATCCGCGCGCCGCAGGCCATCGCCTGGACGAGTGCCGGGTTCGTGCCCCCGACGCTGTGGCCGTGGAAGTAGACGCCCGCGTGCTGCCAGAGGGCGAAGAGCCGCTGGTCGTCGCTGATGTGGCGCATCCAGTGGATGTTCGGATTCTCGGCGTCGAGCCGTTCGGCGCGTGCATCGATCTCGTTGCCGGCTCCCGACGTGCCGACGAGGACGACGGGGTGATGCTCGGCGATCGTCTCGGCAGCGTCCAGGAACTCGTTGATCGTGTTCTCCGGCACGAAGCGGGCGACGAGGAGCACGTACTCCCCGCTGGTGAACCCGGGCTCGACCGGAAGCTCGCCCACCGGCTGGCCGCCGTAGGGGATGAAGTAGCCGTCGCGGCGGAAGGTGCGCCGCCAGTAGTCGCCGATCGCGTGGGCGTCGAACACCAGCGCGTTGGCGAATCGCGCCGTCAGCACGGCGCCCCAGCGGAAGACCCGCTTGGCCCACGTGCCCCACTTCTGGCGCTCCCACTCGATGCCGTCGACATTGAGGACGATCGGGATGCCGCGCAGGCGCAGCAGCGGCAGCCAGTAGCCGTTCGCGCAGTTCATGACCAGGGCGACGTCCGGTCGATGGAAGAACGCGTGGAGGCAGGCCGTCAGACCGAAGGTCAGGGTGCTGAGCGAGGTCGAGTCGACGCCCCGGGTGGCCACGGTGCGGATCCGCGGATCGCGGTCGGGATCCGCCTCCTTCGTCTGTCCCGGCCGGCCGTAGACGACGACGTCCCAGCCCGCGTCCGCGAGACGGGGTGCGAGCTTGCGCACGGCGGTCTCGAAACCGCCGTAGTAGCTCGGGTAGCCGCGGGTGCCGATGATCGCGACGGTACGGCGAGCGCTGATGGGGACTCCTCAGGGTGGCGGTCGGGCGGTGATGGTCGGTCAGTAGGCGCCGCGGCTGGAGAAGACCGCCGTGACGGTCTTCGCCAGGATGCTGAGGTCCTGCACCATCGACCAGTTGTCGACGTAGTAGAGGTCGAGCCGCACGGCCTCCTCGTAGGAGAGGTCGGAGCGACCCGAGACCTGCCACAGGCCGGTCATGCCCGGCCGCACGTGCAGGCGACGGGTGGTGTCGCCGTCGTACTCCGCGACCTCCGAGGGCAGCGGCGGGCGCGGGCCGACCAGGCTCATCTCGCCGCGGACGACGTTGAACAGCTGCGGCAGCTCGTCGAGGGAGAGCCGGCGCAGCCACTGGCCGGGCTTGGTGATGCGCGGGTCGTCCTTCATCTTGAACAGACCGCCGTCGAAGCCGAGCTCGTCCTTCAGCGCCGCCAGCCGCGCCTCGGCGTCGACCACCATGGTGCGGAACTTGAAGCAGGGGAACTCCTCGCCGTCGCGTCCGGTGCGGATCTGCTTGAACAGCACGGGGCCGCGGTCGGCGAGCTTGATGTTCAGCGCGATGATCGCCAGCAGCGGGGCGAAGGCGACGATGAGGAACAGCGAGCCGACCAGGTCGAAGGCGCGCTTGCCGATGCTCGAGGCGTCGCGGGCCGTGGGCGGGCTGATGTGCATGAGCGGCAGCCCGCCGACCGGGCGCACCCGGATGCGCTGCGCGGAGATGTCGGTGACGCTCGGCGCCACCACGAGCTTCACGTGGTGCTGCTCGAGCTCCCACACCACCCGGCGCATCTGCTCGCCGGTCTCGATGGCGCCCTCGGCGAAGAAGACGATATCGGCGACATCGGAGGCCACCGCCGTGATGATCTCGTCCGTACCGCCGAGCACCGGGATGCCGGAATCGGTGGCGACCTCCCCGACGCCGCCCGGCGTGAGCGCACCGACGACGTCGTAGCCCAGCCAGTTCTCCCGCGCCAGCACGCCGGCAAGCTCGTCGACGTGCGAGGACGCACCGACGATGAGCACGCGCTCGCGCAGCGAGCCGTAGCGCCGCGCCACGTGCACGGCGCGGCGCAGGGCCAGCCGGCCGAGCAGGAGCAGCAGGGTGCCGATCACGAAGTTGATGACGAAGAAGCCGCGGCTGAGCGGGAACTTCGCGAGATAGCAGCCGACGCCGACCAGGGCGGCGGTGTAGAGGCTCGCGTTGAGCACCCGCTTGAACTCGTCGGTGCCGGCGCCGAAGACGTTCTCCCGATACCCGCGCATGAAGTAGATGACGGCCAGCCAGCCGAACAGCGCGGGCGGTGCGACGTAGACGACGCTGTCGATCGTGTTGACCTTGTCGTCGAACACGGTGAGCTGCGCTCGGGCGATGACGCCGATGACGACGGCGGCCAGGATCATGAGGGTGTCGACCAGCACGGCGGTGGCCGGCAGGTAGCGCAGGGCACGGCTCGCGGCGCGGGTTCGGACCAGGCGCATGGTGCGCTCGGCGAACGTCGTCACGTAGATCCCCCTGGCAGGTTTCCTAAGACCCTCTTAAGACCCTGAGTCTCCCGCACGCGACGGCACCTACCGACCGGTCTTTACCAAATGGTCTGTGATGACCAGCACGAACTAGTCCCTTCGGGCCATGGGGGATGACGGGTGTGTTGCCGGGCGCCACCCGAATGTGTCGGAAGCGTGGATCGACGGTGGGTGTAACACCGCGGTGATGTGTCAAGACTGGAGTGCATGATGACAGCGCTCTGGATCGTGCTCGCCCTGGTCGGGTGGACCCTCGTCGGTCTGCCGTTCGCTGTCCTCCTCGGCCGCCACGTCGACCGCCACGGCCGCGCCGAGCTGCCCGCCACCGCCCGCGCCCACGCTTCCGACGCCGCGCGTCACGTCGCCTGATCCCGCGATCCGGCCCGACCGGGGCCCCGCGCCGCGTAGGTTGCCGCGGGTGAGCCCCCGCCGTCCGGTCGCCGCGCTCGCCCTCGTCTGCGGGCTGAGCCTCACCGGCCTCACCGCCTGCGACCTCGACCCGGCTCCTCATCCCGCGGCCGCCGCGCTCGTCGCCGCCCCCGGCGGGACGGCGTCCGCGAGCGCCTCGCCGTCCGTCTCGCCGTCTGTCACCGCCAGCGCTCCTTCCGACAGCGACCCGCTGGCCGGACGTGTCATCGTCCTCGACCCTGGCCACCAGCTCGGCAACCGGCACTTCCCGCGCCAGATCGCGAAGCCGGTGCCGGCCGGCGGCTTCATCAAGCCCTGCAACACCACCGGCACCGCCACCGACGGCGGCTACCCCGAGGCCACCTTCGCCTGGTCGGTCGCCCGGGGGCTGCGCGCGCGACTGCGCGACCTCGGCGCGACGGTGCGGCTGACCCGGCACAGCAACAGCGACCGGCGCTGGGGGCCGTGCGTCGACGCGCGCGGACGGGCCGGGAACGCGCTGCCCGCCGACCTCAAGATCAGCATCCACGGCGACGGCTACACGGTGGCCGGGGCGCACGGCTTCCATGTGATCGCGCCGACCGACCGGCGTCCGTGGACCCGCGACATCTACCGCCCCTCGCTCGAGCTGGCCCGGAAGGTGCGCACCGCGCTGATCGACGCCGGATTCACCGTGGCGAACTACGTGGCCGGCGGCGACGGCCTCGACCTGCGCTCCGACCTCGCCACCCTCAACCTCTCCGACATCCCCACCGTGATGGTCGAGCTCGGCAACATGCGCTCGCCCGAGGACGCCGCCGTGATGACCACCGCCACAGGTCGCTCGCGCTACGCCGAGGCCCTTTCTCAGGCTGTTGTCGGCTTCCTCGGTTAAGGTCGCGGACGTGCCAGTCGACCCCGGAATCGCCGTCCTGCTCGAGCTCATCGCGGGCTCGGGCTACCCGCCGATGCACGAAGGCACGCCCGAGATCGCGCGCAAGGCGTTCCGGGCGATGACGGTCGACGCCACCCAGCCCGAGCAGGTGGTGGCCGTCGGCTCGGTCTCGGACGACGTCGTCGCCGGCGTCCCGGTGCGGATCTACCGGCCCGCTGCTGAGGGCCCCGTGCCGACCCTGGTGTTCCTGCACGGCGGCGGCTTCGTCATCGGCGACCTCGACACCCACGACCAGACCTGCCGCCGCCTCTGCGCCGGCGCCGACGTCGTCGTGGTCTCCGCCGATTACCGGCTCGCCCCCGAGCACGTGTGGCCTGCGGCCGTCGACGACGCCGTCGCCGTCACCACCGCCGTGGCCGCCGACCTCGCCTCCTACGGCGGCTCGCCCGCGCTCGGCGTCGGCGGCGACAGCGCCGGCGGCAACCTCGCCGCGATCGTCGCCCAGCAGCCCGGGCTTCGCGAGGCGATCGCCGGGCAGCTGCTCATCTACCCCGCCGTCGACCCCGGAGGCGAGTACGCCTCGCGGGAGGAGAACGCCTCCGGCTACTTCCTCGAGCAGGCCGGCATGGAGTGGTTCTTCGCCCACTACGTGCCCGACCTCGACGAGACGCTCCTCGACGACCCTCGCCTCGCACCGCTGCGCGGCGAGCTGGCCGGCGTCGCGCCCGCCGTCGTCGTCACGGCCGAGTACGACCCGCTGCGCGACGAGGGGGAGGCCTACGCCGACGCCCTCGCCGCCGCGGGCGTGGCCGTCGACCGCGTGCGCTACGACGGCCTCATCCACGGATTCATCGACATGGGCGTGCTCAGCCCCGCTGCCGCAGCCGCGGTCGACGACGTCGTCGCCCGCACCCGGAGCCTGCTCCATGACCCTCGTGACTGACGCCCCCGCGACCGCCCGACCGACCTGGCGGCGTCCCCTCGGCGTCGCCACCGCCGTCTACGGCTGCTTCCTGGCCTTCGTGCTGCTCGAGCCGTCGAACAACGTGCCGTCCTCGAGCATCGCCTGGCTCAGCGTGCGCCTCGCCGCCCACGGCGTGCCGACCGTGCTCTCGGGCTACGCCTACGTCGACTTCTGGTGCAACATCGCGATCATGCTGCCGCTCGCCGCAGCCCTGGTGTTCCTGTGGCCCCGGGTGCGCTGGGAGCGCTGGACCGTCATCGCCTTCGCCCTCTCCGCCGGCGTCGAGACCACCCAGTCGCTGCTGCTGCCCAGCCGCGTGCCCGCCTTCAGCGACGTCGTCGCCAACACCCTCGGTGTGCTCCTCGGCTCGGGGGCTGCGGCGTTCGCGTGGTGGGTCGGGACGCGGGGGGCGGGTGAAAGTTTCGGCGGGTGACCGCTGAAGGTTCGGCGGCTGACCGCTGAAACTTCTGGTGGTGTGACGTTCTGCAGGTCTGAGGGGCGTTCTCACCTGCAGAACGTCACACCTCGTTCTCCACAGATCGCTGGGGGCCGGTGTCCGAGTGGCCCGGCGCGGGCAGGCCGTCCCCATGGAACTGCCCCTGAGGTCGAGGACGCCGTCCGACCTCGTCGTGCCGGTGCGATGCGACCCGGCCGGCGTGCTCGGTCCGACCCGCACGCAGGCGGCCGGACCCAGGTGGCGGCGCGTGGCGCGCGGCTGGTTCGTGCCCACGGCCGCGCCGCACCACGTCGAGCAGCGCATCCTCGAGGCCACCGCGGGCATCGACGGCGCTCAGATCACCGGCTGGGCGGCACTGCGGCTGGCCGGGGTCGGACTGGTCGACGGCCGCGATCGGTTCGGCGCCGATCTCCCTGTGCCGCTGCGGGTCGTACGCGGCGGTCTGCGACCGCGGGACGGCGTGATCATGCGCCGCGGACTCCTGCCGCCCGAGCATCTCGTCGAGACCGCCGGCGTCCCCTGCGTGCGACCGCTGCCCGCGCTCCTGGACGCCGTCCGCTCGGCCGGCGACCGGGAGGCGATGGTGCTCGTGGACGCCGTCCTGGCGGCGGGGCTGGCGACGCGGCACGAGATCGAGGAGTGGGCCTCGACCACCCGCCCGCGTGGCTGGTGGAGCCTGGCGGCGGCGGTGCGGCTCGCTGCGCCCGGGGTGCGCTCGCCCCAGGAGACCCGGCTGCGGTTGCTCTGCACGCTCGACGCCGGGCGCGGCCCGTTCCTCGTGAACCCTCGGATCGAGACGCTGGAGGGACGCTTCGTGGCGATGCCCGATCTGCTCGACGAGGCCGCCGGGCTCGCGGTCGAGTACGACGGCGCCGGGCATCGCACCCGCGAGCAGCATCGCGCGGACGTCGTCCGCGCAGCCGGCATGCAGGACGTCGGCGTGGAGGTCGTCACCGTCGTGGGAGCCGATCTGCAGGACGTGCCCGGCGTGGTCGCGCGGCTCGAGCGCGCCTACGAACGGGCGCGCGACCGCGCCTACCTGGAGGTGGAGCGGCGCTGGCGGGTACGCCGTCCGTCTGCGCCGCCGGGAACAGGGCACGAGGTGTGACGTTCTGCAGGTCCCAGGGCCGATTTGACCTGCACAACGTCACACCAACGAAAGGTTCGGCGGCCAACCGCTGAAACTTTCGGCGGGTACCCGCCGAACCTTCACCCCACCCACCCCACCAACCACCCCCCGGCTAGTCTCGGCGTCGTGTCCGCGTCCCGAGCCGCCGCGTGGTTCGAGGCGAACACCCACGAGTGGTCGGAGTGGACCCTCGCCCAGCTGATGGAGGCCAAGGCCGGTCACAGCGTGAGTCTCGTGGTGCCGGCCCGCAACGAGGCCGGCACGGTCGGCGACGTCGTCGGCCGCGTGCGCGAGACGCTCGTCGACACCGTCGCGCTCATCGACGAGATCGTCGTCATCGACTCCGACTCCACCGACGCCACCGCCGCCGTCGCGGCCGACGCGGGAGCCGTCGTCCACCGCTCGCGCGACATCCGCCCCGACCTCGGCTCGGTGCCGGGCAAGGGCGAGGCGATGTGGAAGTCGCTGTTCGTCACCCAGGGCGACCTCATCGTCTTCATGGACGCCGACCTCACCGACTGGGACACCCACTTCGTGCCCGGCCTCCTCGGCCCCCTGCTCACCCGCCCCGAGGTGGCGCTGGTGAAGGGCTACTACGAGCGGCCCGGCCAGTCGGGTCCGCTGGACGGCGGCCGCGTCACCGAACTCGTCGCGCGACCCACGATCGCGCTCGAGCACCCCGAACTGGCCGGCCTCATCCAGCCGCTCGCCGGCGAGTGGGCGGCCCGCCGCAGCCTGCTCGAGCAGCTCCACATGCCCACCGGCTACGCCGTCGAGATCGCCTCCCTCATCGACACCGCCGACCTGCTCGGGGTCGAGGCGATCGCCCAGGTCGGCCTCGGCGTCCGCGCCCACTCCCACCAGCCGTTGCTCGACCTCGGAGCCATGGCCACCCAGTTGCTCGCCGCGGTCGGACGACGCCGCGGCACCCCGCCCGCCGCCCCTGACGCAGCACCCGACCATCAGCCCGACCGCCAGCTCGATCAGGAGCTCGACGGCCAGGTGGTGCTGCGCCAGTACCGGCCCCGCGAGGGGCGTATCGAGCCCGCCGAGCGCGTCGTCCTGCTCGGTGAGCGACCCCCCGCCAGGAGCGTGATGTGACACTGCGGTTGCGTCGGCACGAGTTCGCCGACGACCACAAGCTGATGATGGCGATCGTCAACCGGACGCCGGACTCCTTCTTCGACCAGGGCGCCACCTGGGCCGAGGACAAGGCGTTCGAGCGGGTGGCGACCGTCGTCGAGCAGGGCGCGGAGATCGTCGACATCGGCGGCATCAAGGCCGCGCCCGGCGTCGAGATCGACGCCGCGGAGGAGAAGTCCCGCGTCGTCGACTTCGTCGCCCGCGTGCGCGAGACCTACCCCGGTCTCGTCATCTCCGTCGACACCTGGCGCGCCGAGGTCGGCGACGCCGTGTGCGCGGCCGGCGCCGACGTCCTCAACGACGCGTGGGGCGGCGCCGACCCCGAACTGGTCGACGTCGCCGCCCAGTACGACGCCGCGATCATCTGCACCCACACCGGCGGCGTCACCCCGCGCACCCGGCCCTACCGCCTGGAGTACGACGACGTCGTGGCCGCCGCGATCGCCGACACGATGGCCTACGCCGACCGCGCCGTCGCCGCGGGTGTCGCCGAGGAGAGCGTGGTCATCGACCCCGCCCACGACTTCGGCAAGAACACCTTCCACTCCCTCGAGGTGACCCGGCGCATCGGCGAGATGGTCGAAGCCGGCCACGGGCGCCCGGTGCTCGTCTCGCTGTCGAACAAGGACTTCGTCGGCGAGTCCCTCGACCTGCCCGTCGGCGAGCGGCTCATCGGCACCCTGGCCGCCACCGCCGTGTGCGCACTGGCCGGAGCCCGCATCTACCGCGTCCACCAGGTGGTGGAGACCCGGCAGACCGTCGACATGGTCGACGTGATCTCCGGGCTCAAGCTGCCGCGTCGAGCCATCCGGGGGTTGCAGTGACCAGCCGCGTCGTCCTCGTCCCGGGCGTGCTCGCCCTGCTGCCCGAGTACGCCGGGCAGACCGACCCCGTCGCCGAGCTGCGGGCGGCAGCCGTCGCCGCGGTCGGCTGGGCCGGCCCGGACGCCGAGGTGATCGCCGAGCCCCAGGGCGCCCGCGTGGTCGAGGCGCTGCGTGCCGAGGCGCGCGCGGCCGGCGTCCTGGCGCCGGCCGGCGAGCCCGCCACGATCGTGGTCGCCAACGGCTCGGCCAAGCGCACCGAGAAGGCGCCCGGCCACCTCGACGAGCGCGCCGCCGGCGTCGACGAGGCGTTGGGGGAGGCCCTGCGTACACCCGACCCGCAGCACCTGAGAGAGTGGGACCGCGGACTCGCCGCCGAGCTGATGATCGGCCACGTCGACGGGTTCGTCGCCCTCGGTGACCTGCTCGCCAGTGCAGGCCCCGCCGAGGTCGACTACGCCGACGACCCGTTCGGCGTGCAGTACTGGGTGATGAGGTGGAGATGCGAGTCCTGACCGGCGCCGATGCCCACGGTGACCTGACCGACGACGACCTGGCGCGCCTGTACGCGGCCCCGACGACGCCGTTCCTGCGCGTCAACATGGTGAGCACCGTCGACGGCAGCGCCACCGGCGACAACGGGCTCTCCGGCTCGATCAACAACGCCGCCGACAAGCGGGTCTTCGACGTCCTGCGCGACTGGGCCGACGTGATCATCGTCGGTGCCGGCACCGCGAAGGCCGAGGGCTACCGTCCGGCCGCGCGTCCGATCGTCCTGGTCAGCCGCAAGGGCCAGGTGCCCGAGTCGCTGCGCGGCGCCCCGGCGGGCTCGGTCTACCTGGCCACCTGCTCGAAGTCCGACGGCATCGAGGAGGCCCGCGAGCTGCTGGGTGAGGAGCACGTGCTCACCCTCGGCACCTACCGCGTCGACCTCCCGCTGCTCAAGCAGACCCTCGCCGAGCGCGGCTGGGGCAAGCAGCTGTGCGAGGGCGGCCCCCACCTGCTGCGCGACCTGGTCTTCCAGGGCGCCGCCGACGAGCTCACCGGCACCACCGTGCCGCGCCTGGTGGCGGGGAGCTTCGGCCGCATCACCGAGGGCGCCTCCTTCGACCGCGCGCTCGAGCTGACCCTGCTGCTCGAGGACGCCGGCACGCTGTTCGGCCGCTGGAGCATCGTCGGCAGCTGAAGCCGCATCCTGGCGCCGTGGCGCCCGCTAGGGTCCGCTCCATGCAGGTCGGGATGACATTGCCGGTGATGGAGCCGGACCTCTGGGACGCTCCGGACACCCTCGAACGCTGGGCGCGCACCATCGACGAGGGGCCGTTCTCCTCGCTGTGCTTCGGCGAGCGGGTGGCCTTCGACAATCCCGAGACGCTCACCCTGCTCGGTGCTGTGGCGGCCTGGACGACGCGGGCGCGGCTGATCACCACCGTCGTCGTCCCGCAGCTGCATCATCCGGTGCCGCTCGCCAAGGCGCTGGCCACCGCCGACCGGCTCAGCGGCGGACGGCTCACCGTCGGCCTCGGGGTCGGCGGGCGCGAGGAGGACTACCGCGCCGCCGGCGCCGACCTCGCCACCCAGACGATGGGCGCGATGGCCGAGCGGGTCGCCACCATGCGCCGCGTGTGGGCGGGGGAGAACCTCACCGGCTCCACCCGCCCCGTCGGCCCGCCGCCGCTCCAGGACGGCGGCCCCGAGCTGCTGGTCGGCACGATGGGCCCCAAGACGATCCGGCACGCCGCCTCGTGGGCCGACGGGCTGGCCGGGGTCACCCTCGACCTCGACACCGCCGCCGTCGGCGGCCTCTTCGACCTCGCGCGCACCGCCTGGGCCGAGGCAGGACGCCCCGCGCCGCGGCTCACGACGTCCTTCTGGTTCGCGTTGGAGGAGACCTCCGGCGGGCGGGCCCGCGAGCAGGTGCACCGCCACCTGCGGCACTACATGAACTGGATCCCGGTCGAGTTCGTCGACGCGATGGCCCCCACGACCGGGTTCGCCGGCACGCTGGCCGAGCTGCGCGTCGTCCTCGACCGGTTCGCCGACCTGGGCTGCGACGAGGTGCAGCTGATCCCGACCGGATCGTCGGTGGAGCAGGTCGAGCGGGTGGCCGAGATCGTCGGCGGATAGGGCGCGCGGGGCGAGATTGGTCAGCTGAGTCTGCTGGTTGGCGTACGAAACTTCAGCTGACCAACGACAGAGTCACCGGCCGCCCGGTGACTCCGAGCAACGGCACCCCTACCCCAGCGCCCCCACCAACTCCGCGATCAGCTCCCCCCGCGGCCGGTACCCGGGGAAGTAGACGCACACCCGCTCGGCGACGTCGCCGAAGCGGCGCTCGATCTCCGCGGCGCACTCGGACGGCGTGCCGCGCACCGCGAGGGTCTCGAGCATCTGCGGGGTGATCAGGTCGATCATCGCCATCACGTCGCCGGTCTTCGACAGGGCGTTGAGCTGCGGTTGCAGATCGCCCCAGCCCTCGATGTCGAGCACGGGGCGGTAGGCGGGGGTGGAGCCGTAGAAGGCCAGCAGGCCGCGGACGCCGAGGTCGGCGGCGGCCTGCTCGTCGGCGCTCGCACCCATGGCGACGATCGCCTGCGGCTGGATCGCGAACCCCGGCCGGGTGGTGCCGAGCGCCGGCAGGGTGCGCTCGCGGAAGTGCCGGTGGGAGTGGAAGGGCATGACCAGCAGGCCGTCGGCGACCTCGGCCGCCACCTGGGTCATCAACGGCCCGAGGGCGCCGAGGTAGACCGGCGGGACGCCGTAGGGGTTCGGGCCCGGCACGAAGGTCGGCGGCATGAGGGTGTGGCGGGTGAACTCCCCGCGGAAGTCCAGCCGGGTGCCGTCCTGCCACGACGTCAGGATCGCCTTGGTGGCCAGCACGATCTCGCGCATCCGCGCGGCCGGCTGCGACCACGTGGCGCCGTACCGGTTCTCGATGTGCGGCTTGATCTGCGAGCCCAGCCCGAGCCGGAACCGGCCGCGGGAGAGCGCCTGGAGGTCCCATGAGGTGTGCGCCAGGTGCATGGGCGAGCGGGGGATCGCGATCGCCACGTTGGTCATCAGGTCGACGTCGACACCCGCGCCGGCTGCGAGCGCCAGCGGCAGGAACACGTCGTGCGGCCCCTCGAAGGTGAAGAGCCCGTGGACGCCGGTCGCGGCCAGCTCGGCGGCCCGCTGCGCCGCCTCGGTGGGTGCCGCGTCGAGCTGGATCTCGACCTTCATCGGGTGGCCGGCTCGCGGCGTCCGAGTTGGAGGGCGCCCGACTGCGAGCCGAGGAACGGCTTCTCTAGGTAGCGGTAGCTCAGCGCGGTGAACCCGGCCGCCATGGCCACACCGACGACCGCCAGCACGATCCCCGGTAGCGCGATGGCGTCCTTGTCGAGCAGGAAGATCGGCAGCCAGTGCCACAGGTAGAGGCTGTAGCTGGTGCGGCCGATCAGCGTCAGCGGGGCCGCGGTGAAGAGCCGCTTGATCGGGCTGTCGGCGTCGGTGAGGCCGTGGCGCAGCAGCAGCACCGTGCCCACGACCGCCAGGGGGACGCCGACGAAGCGGCAGATCGGGTCGTAGTAATGGCCCGGGGCCGCGACGACGTAGGCACAGATGAGGGCGAGGAAGAGCGCGGTGACCGCGGTGTCGGACGACGACGCACGGCGCGGCCCTGGAGCGTCGATGGCCAGCAGGGCGACGACGCCCCCGGCGAGGATCTCGGCGAAGCGGGCCGGCGGGATCGCGTAGAAGATCAGCCCGCCCCACGGCAGCGCCACGAGGTAGAGGGGGACGCCGCTGATCGCCGACCACCGCGCCAGTCGCGTGGCACTCCACCCGGCCCGTCGGGCGGCGTACACGGCGATCGGCCAGAGCAGGTAGAAGTACCACTCCATCGCCAGCGACCAGGTCTGGCGGAACGGCTCGGTCGTCGTCCCGAGGATCTCCGGCAGCCAGGTGAGCTGGAGGACAGCGAGCAGGCCGTTCCACGCCGCGTGGCCCACCCCGACATCGGGGTCGCCGGGCACGACCGCGATCGCGAGCGGGGTGAGGATCGCCAACCCGAGCAGGGCGGGATAGAGCCGCCGCACGCGGCGCTTCATGAACGTGACCCAGGCGCCGCCGATCGACTCGCCGAGCGGACCGCGCCACAGCACCGAGGTGATGACGTAGCCGCTCACCACGAAGAACACGTCGACGCCGATGTAGCCGCCCGTGCCGATCGGCAGGTACTCCGCCGCCCAGTGCACGCCCAGCACCGCCAGGATGCCGAGCGCGCGCAGACCGTCGAGGTAGGCGACGCGGGAGGGAGAGGACACAGGCGAAGGTTAGGGCCTGGATACCCGGTGGAGCACCCATGTCCCACCCAGTGCGACCACCCAGACCGACGACATGGTCAGCAGCGAGCCGCGGAAGCCGGCGTCCCCGCCGCCGTAGACCTCCATCAGGGTGACGCTCAGGGCGCTGCCCACCGAGAACCCGAGGTAGCGCAGCACCTGGTTGAAGGCCATGGCGCTGCCGGTCTCCGCAGGCGGCACGTGCGGCACCATCAGCACGGCCAGGGAGGAGAAGGTGAACCCGCTGCCGAGCCCGCTGAGCGCCATGATCGCCGTCAGGGTCAGCACGTGGTCGTGGAAGTCGGCGAGCAGCAGGGTGGCGGCGAGGAAGAGCCCGCACCCGGTGGGCAGCAGCAGGCGCGTGCCGGCGAGCCGCCCGACACCCTGGGCGAGGCGGCTGCCCACCACGCTGGCCACCGCGTACGGCGCCAGCATCGAGCCGGCCACCAGCGTCGAGCGGCCCAGGCCGAACCCGTCGCGCGGGGCGCTCTGCACCACCACGACCACCAGCGCCAGCAGCGTGTACATGCCGCACCCGGCCGCGAAGGCCACCAGGTTGGGGGCCGCGAGACCCGGGCGCACCGCGAGCCGCAGGTCCACCAGCGGGCCGTCCACCCGCAGCGTCCACCACCCCCAGGCCAGCAGGACGACGACGCCCGCCGCGAGCAGCGACAGCACCCGGGTGGAGTCCCACCCCCAGGTCTCGCCGCGGCTGACGGCCAGCAGGGTGGCGACCATCCCGCCGCTCAGCAGTCCGGCGCCGACCCAGTCGACAGCGCCGCCCGCGCCGTCGTCGCCGTGGGGCAGCACGAGCGCGGCCAGCGCCAACGTGATCGTGGTGAGGACGCCGCCGACCGCGTAGGCGCCCGCCACGCCGCCGTGCTCGGCCAGGAACGCCGAGAGCGGGTAGCCGGCCCCGGCGCCGGCCACCGTGGTCACCGAGAGCAGGGCGACGGTGCGCGGCAGGGCGGGGGCGGCCACGTGGTCGCGGGCGATCGCGATGGCGAGCGGCACCAGGGCCAGCCCGACGCCCTGGAGGGCGCGGCCCACGACCAGGGCACCGAACCCGAGCGGGAGCGCGCCGAGCAGCGAACCGACGCAGACCACCGCCAACCCGGCCAGCACCGCCGGACGCCGCCACCGGCCCGCGCCCAGGCGCCCCAGGATCGGGGTGGCGACCGCGCCGGAGAGCAGCGTGGCCGTCAGCGCCCACTGGGCGTCGGTCAGCGCCACGTCGTAGCGCCGGGCGATCGCCACGATGAGCGGCGCCCCGAGGCTGCTGACGATCGCGGTGACCGTGGTCAGCAGCACCAGCGTCACCACCAGTGCCCGGTCGCCGCGCACGCCACGCAGGCGGGGCGGGGCGGTCGTGGTCACCGGCCTACGGTGTCACGGCCGGCCGGGCCGCCCGGCAGCCGGTCCGGCGTCCGGTCGGGACGGGTGACGTCGTCCCCGCCCGGTGGCAGGATCGGCGCGGTCCACACCAGGAGGTCGCGCATGTCCCCGTTCCCCACCCGCCTGCGGCGCCGGCTCCTCGCCGCCGCGACCACGATCACGGCCGTCGTCGGTCTCGCGCTGCCGGCCGCCGTCGCGCCCGCGCAGGCCGCGGACGGCGATCTGCCGGTGCCCTACGGCTTCATCCCCTCCGCGGTGCTCGGCGGGCTGCCGCCCAACGGCAACGCGCCCGGCTCGAACGACTTCTCCTGCAAGCCCACCGCCGAGCACCCGCTGCCGGTGGTGCTCGTGCATGGACTGCTCGGCAACCGCTCGACCAACTGGCAGACCTTCGCGCCGCTGCTGCACAACGAGGGCTACTGCGTCTTCGCCCTCACCTACGGCCGCACGCTGCCGTTCCCGCTCGACCAGTTCGGCGGACTCGCCGACATCCGGCGCTCCGCCGGCGAGCTCAAGGCGTTCGTGGCCAGGGTCCTCGCGGCCACCGGCGCACCCCAGGTCGACATCGTCGGCCACTCCGAGGGCACCGTGATGCCCGACTACTACGTGAAGTTCCTCGGCGGCGCGCCCTTCGTGCACCGCTACGTCTCGCTGGCACCGCTGTGGCACGGCACCAACGTGCTCGGCGGCGCCACCCTCGCCCAGGCCGGCGAACCCTTCGGCCTCACCGGCCTGGTGCGCCTGCTGCTGCG
Source organism: Nocardioides fonticola (assembly GCF_039536805.1). Taxonomy (NCBI): domain Bacteria; kingdom Bacillati; phylum Actinomycetota; class Actinomycetes; order Propionibacteriales; family Nocardioidaceae; genus Nocardioides; species Nocardioides fonticola. Next base: position 48,891 of record NZ_BAAAZH010000003.1, read on the forward strand.
TCCGTTCGCGCCGTCGCTGACCCAGCTGCTCACCGGCAGCTCGTTCATCAAGGAGCTGCGCAGCGGTGGCACCCCGGCCGTGGCCGGCGTGGAGTACACCAACATCGTCACGAAGTACGACCAGCTCGTCACGCCCTACACCTCGGGCATCGAGCCGGGCATGACCAACGTCGTCGTCCAGGACCTCTGCCCGCGCGACTACAGCGAGCACTTCGAGATCGTGGCCGACCCGATCGCCGCCCGCGTCGTCCTCAACGCCCTCGACCCGGCGAACGCCCAGCCGGTCGACTGCACCCTCGTGCTGCCCTACGTGGGGGTGCCGGGCTTCTGACGTGCCGGACGCCCGGACCTCGAGATCGGTCGAGGTCCGGGCGTCCGGGTCGTTCCCTGTGAGCCGGGGGCGATCACGGCCCCGTGTAGGCCACGACCTTGCCGCCGGCGTAGCACTGCTTCCACATGTTCTTTGGCACCTCGAGCTTGCGCAGCTTCGAGCACTTCGGCACCTCCTGGGTGCCGAGGATCTCGGTCCAGGTGCCGTCGATCGTGCGCCAGATCGCCTGGTGGCCGCCGGTGGGGCACGGCGCGAAGGTGCCGATGTCCGTCAGCGTGGCCCAGCCGTCGGAGCGCCACTTCTTCACCACGACGACAGGGGCGGTGGCACAGGAGGCCTTGCCGCCGTTGTCCTCGGTCCACAGGTCGTCGAGGCCCTTCTTCACCGCCAGCTGGAAGTCCTTGCTGGTGTCGGCCAGGCGGCCGAGCTGGTGGCTGGCGCGGCGCACGCTGACGCCGTCGCCCTTGTACGTGACGACGCGGACGTCGCCGGCCGAGGCGGTGCTGATTCCCGTGGTGGCGGCATCGGCGTGCGGCACGGCCGCGAGGGCGCCGAGGGCGCCGAGGCTGGCGGCGGCGACAGCGGCGAGGGAGGGGCGGGCGGACAGGTGCATGGGTGTTCCTTCGAGACGATGGTGAGGGGCGGCGGCATCGTGCCGCCGCCCCCTTGACGCTCGCGAGCGCCGTTCGGTTGCAGGTGGATCAGACCGAGGCCGGCTGCACCTGGGTCCAGGTGCTCACGAACTCGGTGCCGCTGCGGCGGAAGAGCTGGGAGACCGGGCAGCGTCGGTCGGTCTCGCGCTCGAGCTCGGCGAACTGCTCGGGCGTGGCGTCGGTGGCCACGCGGGCGGTCACCTCGACCCGGTCGAAGTTGGCGTTGCCCTCGGCGCCGCCGACCAGGACGGCGGTGTCGAGGTCGCCCTGGACGCGGAACTCGAAGTGCGTGAGCTCGATGCCGAGGTCCTTGGCCACCAGTTGGGCCGTGACCTGGTTGCAGGAGGTGAGGGCGCCGAGGGCGTAGAAGAGCGGGCTCGGCGCGGCGTCCTGGCCGCCGAAGGCGGGGTAGGCGTCGGTGGCGAAGCGGTGCGAGCCCGGGACCTCGAGCTGCTGGGCGACACCGGTGCCGGTGGCCTCCAGCACGAACGGGACGACGGATTCCTTGGGACGGGTGGACATGGGTCGGACCTCTCAATAGGGGAGTAAGGCTATTGAGATGCTACGGAATGGGTGGTGAGCTTCTCCAGGGTCGTCACGCGCCCGTCGGCTCCTGTGATCTCCGTGTGGAGTCGGTTCGCCTGCGGGACAAACGGACTGTGGTGGTGGATCATCGTCATGCGCCGTGCTCCGCGGCGCGCTCACCCGAATCCCCCCTTCGGTGCCGGTTCCTCGCCTCCCCCGCGAGCCTCCGACGCCTGCCCTCCCCCAGGAGTCCTGCCATGGCCTTCGGCATCCCTGTCCGCCCCCGCGCCGCCACCGCCCCGACACCACCCGTCCCGCCTCGGAGTCCCTGCTCCCGCGAGCACGCGTCGAGGACGGCGATGCCCGCTGGGGTCGCTCCTCACCGCACTCGCCCGGCAGCGATCTGAGGAGCGGTCCGTGGCACGCAGTGTGGAGGAGATCCTGCGCCAGTCCGAGGTGATCGCGCGCCAGCGCCACCTGCCCGAGGGCGAGTCCGACTCGCCCCTCGAACGCCTGCGCCAGGCGGTCGTCGGCAGGGGAGAGGCCGAGCGTCGCCTGCTCGAGGCCGTCCGGGCCGCGCGCGAGGCGGGGTGCTCGTGGGCGACCGTCGGCGCCATCCTCGGGACCTCGGGCGAGGCCGCCCGGCAGCGGTACGGTCCGCTCCAGGACGCCTGACCCTCCGGCCGACGCGGCCCGGGGCTGCTCGGGGTTGCTCAGGCCTGCTCAGGCCCGCTCAGGCGTCGTAGTCGACGTGCAGCTCCTCGGTGACGGGGTGCGCCTGGCAGGTCAGCACGTACCCCGCAGCCACCTCGGCGTCGTCCAGGGCGTGGTTCTGGTCCATCACGGCCCGCCCGAGCAGTACCTTCGCCCGGCACGTGCCGCACGCGCCGCCCGCGCAGGAGTACGGCGGCTCGAGGCCGCCCTGGAGGGCTGCATCGAGCAGGGTGTCGCCGGTCGAGCGCAGGTCGATCTCGAGGCGCCGCTCGCCGTGCGCGATCACGACCCGGCTCTCGACGTCGATCGCCGGGTCGGTCGCGGTGGTGTGGAAGACCTCGGTGAGCACCCGCTCGGTCGTGCCGAGCTCCGTCGACAGCTCGCGCACGAGGGCGTCGGGGCCGCACAGGAACCAGGCGTCGACCGGGTCCTCGCCCGCCAGCTCGCGTACGAGGGACGGCGTGATGCGGCCCGGCAGCTCGGCGTCCGGCGTCCGGGAGAGCACGTGGTGCACGCGCAGCCGATCGTCGGCGGCCAGGGCGGCGAGCTCGCCGCGGAACATCGTCGAGGACGGCGTCCGGTTGCCGTACACCACCGTGACGGTGCTGCGCGGCTCCTCCTCCAGCACGGTGCGCACGATCGACATGATCGGCGTGATGCCCGAGCCGGCCGCGACCGCGACGTAGCGGCGCCGGGCCGCGGGGTCGAGCTCGGTGCGGAAGTGCCCGGCCGGCGGCAGCACGTCGAGCAGGTCGCCGGCCTGCAGGTGCTCGAGGACGTAGCCGGAGAAGATCCCGCCCGGCACGTGCCGCACCGCGATGGCCAGCCGGCGCTCGGAGACCGCCGAGACGATCGAGTAGGTGCGGGTGACCGCGGCGCCGTCGATGATCGCGCGCACGGTGACGTGCTGGCCGTGCCGGTAGGCGTAGGTCTCGGCCAGGTCGGCGGGCACCTCGAGCACGACCAGGCGGCTCTCCTCGGTGAGGGTCTCGACGGCGGCCACGCGCAGCGGATGGAACACGGGCGCGGCGCGGCCGGCGTCGCCGTCGAGGACGACGTCGTCGGTGAGCCGGCGCCAGGTGCGGTACTCGTCGGCGGTCAGCGAGCGCCCGAACCACGTCGAGATGGCGGCGTCCCGGTCGAGGTAGGCCTGCTCGTTGCGCCGCCACGCCCGCACGTAGCGGTAGAACGGCACGCTCGGGTGCAGGTGATGCACGAGGTGGTAGTTCTGGTAGACGAACAGCGGCGTCATCCACGACTCGCGGCCCACCCGCACCCGTGTCGCCTGGTACTTGTGCTGGCGCTGGGTCAGCGGCAGGCCGTGGTGCGGCAGATAGTCGAACCACCACGCCAGCACCAGGACGCCGAGGCGCTGCCCGACCAGCCAGAGCAGCAGCTCCGGGCCGGCACCGAGCACGGCCACCGAGGCCAGCCCGGCGATCGCGCCGACGAACACCGCGAGGGTCACCGCGACCTCGCGCCGCGGCCGCTCGCCGATGCGGTGCAGGTAGAACGCGACGTACCAGAGGTCGAGGCTGGCCCACCGGAACGGCAGCTGCCAGGCCGGGCCCTCGCTGGTCCACTGGTCGGGGTCGACGAGCTTGGGCTCGTTGGTGTTGCGGTGGTGCTCGATGTGGATGAACTTCACCAGCGCGAAGCTCGCGTACGGCGCCACGAACGGGATCGCGAGGCGCCCGAAGAGGTCGTTGAGCCGGGTGTTCGTGCTCACCGCGTGGTGGATCGACTCGTGCAGCACGGTGAACATCAGGTACGTCACCGCTGCGCCCATCGGCACCAGCGCCCACGGCGTCCAGCTGCGGGCCAGCCCGACGATCTGGACGACGAACAGCCCGAGCGTGCCCACGTAGAGGCCGGCCGTCGGCCAGGCCAGGGTCGGCACGCGCTCGCCGGGGTCGGGCAGGCCGAGCACCGGCCGCAGGTCGACCGGGCGGGTCGCCGTGCTGGTGGGCATGGGGGGCATGGGGGTCGTGGGGGTCACGGGAGCACCTCTGCTTGACAAAATCGTGAGAATGTCAAGCAGAGGGTGACATGGCGGCGGGGCCTCCGGCAAGGGGCTGGTCGCGGCCGGCCGGTTTCGGCGGGCTGCCGAGCGGGCATCGCACCGCCGTGAGCGAACGACTCGTCGCCGACGTCGGCCAGATCCGATCCTCGGCGTCTACGGTGAAGGCGATCAGGGACGCCGTCACCGACAGCGATGCCCTCATCGATCGCTACGCCGACGCCGTGGGGCAGAGCGTGCTGGTCGACGCCCTCCACGACTTCGCCTCGAACTGGAAGATCCACCGCGAGAAGCTGGTCAAGGACCTCGACACCTTCAGCGGCTGGGCCGGCCGAGCAGCCGACGAGTACGACCGCGCCGACCACGACCTGGGCGCGGCCCTCACCCGCACCGCGCCGGCAGGGGAGACCGAGTCATGAGCCGCCCCGGCGACTGGTCGCCCCTCGCCGCCACCGACCCCGTCCCCGGCGACCCGTACGAGGTCGGCGCGCTCTCCCGAGAGCTGCGCGATCTCGCGCAGAGCCTGCGCGAGCAGGCCGAGCGACTCTCCTCGCTGAGCACCTCGGACTACTGGGAGGGCGAGGCGGCCGAGACCTTCGACGAGACGGCCGCCAAGGTCGCCGACGACCTCGATCGCATGCTGCCGCGCTACGAGGCCGCCTACGAGGCCGTCGCCTCCTACGTCGGGCCCCTGGAGGAGGAGCAGGCGGTCTCCCTCGGCATCCTGCACGAGGCGCAGGAGCTCGGACGCCGCGACGACGCCGCCCGCGCCCGGCTCGGCATCCCGATGCGCCGGATCTCTCCCGTGCTCTACCCCGTGCGTCCACCCGACGCAACGCCCGCCGAGAACGCCGACTGGGACACCGTCGATCAGTACGCCGGCGAGCTGCGGCGTCTCCAGGGGCGGCTCGAGGACTCCGCGAGCAGGGTGCGGCATGCGGCCGAGAAGGCGGCGTCCCGGCTGCGCGACGTGATCGACCACGACGGGCTCAAGGACAGCCGCTGGGACAAGGTCAAGCACGCAGTGAAGAGTGTGGCGAAGTGGCTGGCCGACAACCTTCACCTCAAGGCGATCTCGGAGCTCCTCTCCCAGATCGCCGCGGCGGTCGGGGTGGCGGCCCTGCTGCTGTGCTGGGTGCCGGGGCTCGGTGAGTTGTTGGCAGGGTTCGCCCTGGCGCTCGCCGGCGCGGCGCTGCTGATCGACACGGTCCTCGCTCTCGCGGGGGAGGGCAGTTGGGGCAAGGTGGCCATGGACGCCCTGCTCGTCGTCGCCGGCGGTGTCGCCAAGGGCCTCCAGGGCGCCTACGGCGCCATGATGGCCGGCGGAAAACTCACGGCAGCGGCGGAAGGGGCTGTTCCCGGCATCCTCCGCGCCGGCGGTCGCGAGGCCCCCGGACTGGTCACGGCGCTCCGAGCCGGTGATCTCCGGACGGCGTCCCAGCTCAGCAACCTCAGCGAGCGCCGGCTGGCCGGCCTCCTGGGCGGACAGCTCGGCCGGATGACCCGCGCCGAGGGCGTGTTGGGCGGCGGTCGCGTCGCCCTGCTGGACGCCGCCACCGCGCCGCCGATCCGCCCGAATCCCTTCACCAACCTGCGGGACGACGCCGCGGCCCTTCGCCAGCTGACGCCCTCGGGCATCAGCCACGGCCTGTCGGAGGCGCGCTCGTTCGCCGGCGGCCTCTCCCTCGAATCGATGCGGGCGTCGTACGACTCGACGCATCGGTGCCCGATGTGGCGCGAGCCGTCGGCAACGTCGGCATCAACACCACTGTGGCGATCCACGATGTGATGGAGGCTTACGCCGATCGGGAGATCCTGCCTGGCGAGTCCGCGCTCATCGAGGCGGGTCGTACCGGTGACTGATCGCGACCCTCGACTCGAGCCCCGAGGTGGCCGTGGCTCGTCGGCACGCGGAGCCGATCCGCTGACGGGGCGCGCCGTACCCCTCGCCGTCTACCGCCTGCTGCTCTCCACGGTCGCCGGGCTCCTGTTCCTGCTCGCCGTCATCATCGACGCGCAGTCCCTGGGCACCGTCGCCGCGGCGATGGTGCTCGCGAGCGCCCTGGCCTCGCGTTACTCACGGGATCGCAGCCCCGACGGCTTCGGACGGGCGTTCCTCCCCGGACTCCAAGGCGCCGGCGCGGCCGCCTTCATCGCCGCCGTCGCGGGGGCCGGATTCGGCTGGCACGTCGCGGCCTGGTTGGCGGGGGCCGCCGCGGTCCTCTTCGTCGTCCAGGTGCTGCTGGTGCTCCCGTGGGGGAAGCCCAGCCTCGAGGAGCGGATGGAGCAGATCCGCCGCGATCTCGCCGAGGAGGATCCCTCGTGAACCACGCCGGGCTCGCCGACCTGTACGTGCAGTTGGAGGCGGTCGTGCCGCCCGGGTGGGTCGCCCTCCCGCTCGCGCACGATGTCGACCCGGAGGCGTGGGCACGGGCCGACGTCGAGCGTGCGTCCGTCGGTGTCGAGCCGGCCTCGACCTCGGTGGGCGCGGAGGTGGCGGCCGGTCTGCTCGCCCTGGCGGTCCTACGGGCCCGCTACCTCTGGGACGGCGACGTGGCCGCGGCGCTCTCGTTGGCCTTCCAGCCCGACCCGTTGGGGCGCGTGCTCGCCGTCCTCGATGCCGCGGTCTTCCCGCTCGAGGATCGGCCGGTCACCCCCGACCGTGTGCTCGGTCTCGGCAGCGATCACGGCGGCATCGTCGGGTCGGTCGACGTTGCGGAGGTCGATCTGCCCGCGGGTCCGGCCGTGCGATACGCGGCGCGACTGGCGGCCAGCCCCGACGCCGAGGAACCCACCAGCGCCCAGGTCGCCGAGGCGATCGCCCTGATCGTGACCCCCGGCGAACTCCCCGGCTTCGTGCTGGTCGAGGCCCAATGGGCGGATCCGACGCTGAGCGATGCCATCTCCGCCGAGGTCGACGCCATCGCCGCCGGACTGCGCCTGGAGTTCCGGCAATGAGCCCCCGTTACCGCCTGCTGGCCCCGGAGGGTTGGGACCGCATCCCGCTCGACGAACGCGCGGAGCGCGCTGTCAACCGCATCGTCGAGCGGCAGTTCCGCGGCATCGACGACGCTCCCCATCTGAGGGCCGAGCTGCGCGGGAGCCTGCTCGATCAGGTGCGGCAGGCCGCCGAGGTCGGCGGGCGTGAGATGTTCCTGTCCTCCGTCATGGTCGGCCCCATGCCCTTGCAGTCGACCCTCCTGGTCACCGAGCTCGACGGCGACCCGGCCGTCGACGACTCCGAGGTGCTCGGCGAACTCGCGCTCCTGCTGCGCGAGGACGCCGGCGTGGAGTCGGCGAGGGTCGCCGAGCACCCCGCCGGTCGGGCCCAGCGCCGCGTGCGCATCGAGCCGGCCGCCTCCGCAGAGAGCCACGACACCCTCGTCGTCGAGTGGTACCTCGTCGCCCCGGGGGGTGCCTCGATCGTGCTGCTCACCTTCAGCACCTTCCTGCTGCCGATCCGCGAGGCGTTCGAGACGCTCTTCGACGTCGTCGCGTCGAGCGTGCGCTGGCGGTCTGCGGTCACGGTGCCGGCGTCCGGCTGATCCCGGCGTCCGGGGTCCCTCAGGTCCGGGAGCCCTCCCCGCCGACGTCGAGGAACAGGAACTGCGCGCGCTTGTGCGGCAGGTCGACGACCGGCCCGCGGGTGAAGCCGAGTGCCAGGCCCCGGCGCACCGAGGCCTCGTTGTCGGCGTCGGGTTCGAGGACGACGCGTCGCGTGCCTTGCTCGGCGAGCCAGGTCAGGAACCGCATGAGCTCCCGCTCGGTGCGTCCGGCGCGGGCCGGGGTGTCGGCGAGCAGCAGGTGCACCCCGACATCGCCGGGTCGGCGGTCGTAGAACGCCCCGATCTCGTCGACGAACGGGTCGTAGGTCTGCACCAGGCCGATCGGCACGCCGTCCACCTCGAGCAGGTACGCGGCGAGGTGCTCCTGCTCGTCGATCCAGCGGTAGATCTCCTCCACCTCGGCGCGCGACTTCCCGAGCATCCCCCAGAACCGGGCGCGCGGCTCGCTCACCCAGCCGTGCACGAGATCGAGGTCGGTATCCGGGTCGAGACGGCGAGGCCGATAGCTGCTCACGGGTGCTCCAGGGTGTCGGGGCGCAGGTCTTCCCACGCCGTCCTCAGGGGCAGGACGCCGCCGGCCGCCCAGGTCGCGTGCTGGTCGTGCGCGTGGGGGGACGCCGGATCGCCGGCGGCGCCGAGCGGGACGACCCACCCGCCGGCGTCCCGGTCGGCGAGGTCCCAGACCCAGCGCGCCGCCGAGGCGCGCACGCACACCTCGCTGCCGGGCAGCCACGCGGTGCATCGCACGGTGTCGGTGTCGCCGCTGAGCGGTGTCGATGGCGTTCTCGGCTCATGCGGCAGCCCGAACTGCTCGAGGGCGTGCAGCGGATGGAAGCGGTGCCGCTGCGGCCACGGCGGATGCTCGCCGTCGCGGACCGCGCGAGCCGCCTCGGCGACCAGCTGCGCGGCGTCGAGCCCGAAGGGACGCTCGGCGGAGAGGATCACGTGCAGCGAGACGGCCACCCGCACCGGCAGATGCGACCACGGCTCGACGATCGGCCCGTACGGCGACGGCTCGCGCAGGGGTGCCAGCGCCGGCGCCGCGCACAGCCGCTCGACGACCTCCTCGCGCAGCGCCGCGTACCAGGCGGCGCCGGGGGAGTCGTCGATCGCGCCGTCCCACCCCTCGGTGAGCGGGGGCCTGAGGTCGGCCGGCACGAGGTCGAGGAGCACCCGGGACGACGCCGAGGTCACGTCGGCCAGCGCGGCTGCGGCATCCGCGGCGTCCAGGAGCCGGTCGGGTCCGAGGAGTTCTCCCAGGCGTCGGGCGCGGAACGGCGGCGCGAAGTCGTCGGTCAGCACGTCGAACGCGGGCGTCGCCCGATCGTTGGCGGTGACCAGGACGCCGTCCGGCCCGGGCTCGCGGTTCGGTAGCGGCTCGACCCAGCCGACGATGCCGCCCTCGCTGTCGCGGCGCGGCATGCGACCGGCCACGAGGTGACGCACGTCGCCGGCGGTGTCGGCGATCAGCCAGTTGTTGACCGGCTCGACCCAGGCCCGCAGCGCCTGCGCGACGTCGTCCACCCGACGACTGCGCAGCAACGGGAGGAGCGCGGCGAAGCCGAGGTCGCCCAGGAGGTAGGCCGGACTGTCGAGTACGACACCCGCGCCCCGGCCGCTGTCGCCGAGCACGACCGGGCCGCGTGCGGTGTCGAGCACCTCGATGCTCACCGGTGTGGCGCCGCGGACGGTGACGCGCTGATGCTCGACCCTCGCGGGCTCCCCCTCGACGAGCACCTCCTCGCCGCGGCGACGCAGGCTCACCTCGTGGGCCTGCTGGTAGGCGGCCATCGCGTTGGTGACGCCCCAGGCCACCTCGCCGGCGTGCCCGAAGTGCTGCACGCCCGGCACGCCGGGGAAGGTCAGGCCGACGGCATCGAACGGGTCGCCCGGCCCGATGCACTGGAGCCGCACCTGCGCGTAGACGCCGGGATCCTCCAGCAGGCGATGGGGGTCGCCGGCGATGAGCGGCAGGCCGCTGCGGGTGCGGCTGCCGGCCAGCACGAACGCGTTCGAGCCGCCGGCCAGGCCCTCGGTGCGGAACAGGTCGGCCTCCGGCCCGAGGACGCGGCGGGCGCGGGCGTGGAACAGGGCGGAGGGGAACGAGCCGAACAGCACATGCTGGACGGCGAAGATCCCCAGCGGCGTCCACGGGTGCCAGCGGCCGGGGGCCGGGCCCAGCGCCCGCAGTTCAGGGCACGCGGCCTCCCGCAGACCGGTCTCGACGCCGCCGGCGTAGGCCGTCAGCGCGGCGCGCGTCTCGGCGTCGAGGACGTCGAAGGCGCGGCGGGCGAGCAGGTCGAGCTGCGCGCGGCGGGCGAAGGCGTCCCAGGCGACGCCGGCCGGTCCGAGGAGTTCCGCGGTGCGCCCCACCGAGCGCAGCCGCTCGATCTCGAGCTGCCAGGCGCGGTCGTGGGCGGCGACGCGCCCCTGGAGCGCGAACAGCGCGGCCACCGAGGGCGCCCGCAGATGGGGGACGCCGTGGGCGTCGCGGCGCACCTCGCCGGACACTGGCACCGCTGAATCCATGAGGTAAGGCTAGCCTAAATTCATGCATCTGGTGACGGAGCCCCCCGCGGCCGACCCTCGCACGCGGCGGCTGCTCGTCGGCTTCGCGATCGCCTCCCTCGGCACCGGCCTGACCGTGCCCTTCCTCTTCGTCCACCTCGCCCGGGTGCGCGATCTCGGCGCCGGCACGGCCGGGCTGCTCTACGCCTGGATGGGGCTGGTCGGCATCCTCGCCGCCCTCGCCGCCGGCCCGCTCCTGGACCGCCGCGGCTCGCGGCCCGTGCTGCTCGGCGCGCTCGGGGTCGGTGCGAGCGCCCTCACCTGCCTCGCGCTGCTGCCGCTGGACGCCGGGGTCGGCGTCATGCTGCCGGTGCTCGCCGGCGTGGTGCTCGGTGCCGCGCCGTTGTGGCCGGCGACCACCGCCCTCCTGGCACGGTGGGCCGGCCCGCATGCCGCGGTGCGCGACCGGCTGCTCGCCCAGGCCTTCCTCGCCCTCAACGCCGGCATCGGCGTCGGCAGCGTGCTGGGCGCGCTCGTGGTCGACGTCGATCGGGCCGGCACCTTCCGGTTGCTCTTCCTCGGCCAGGCCGCCACCTGCCTGGTCTTCGCGCTGATCGTGATCGGCGGAGGCGCGGGCGGTGGTGATGCCGGGCCCGATCCTGACCCGTCCCGTAGGCCCGGGACGGCGGCCGCCTCGGCCCCCGAGGCCGAGGCGGGGTGGTCGGTCGTCCTCGCCGATCGCCGGATGCTGCTGCTGTGCGGCTGCGGCGTCCTGGCCGTCACCTTCGGCTACGGCCAGATCGAGGCCGGCGCCACGGCGTACGCCGTCGAGGTCGCCGGCGTCCCGGCGGCAGCCCTGGGCTGGGCGTTCGCCGCCAACACCCTCGTCGTGCTGCTCGCGCAGCTGCCCGTGCTGCGATGGGTCGGGGCGTGGCGGCGCACCTCCGCACTCGGGCTCGCGGTCGCGTTGTGGTCGGTCGCGTGGGTCGTCGTCGCGGCCGCCGACCCGTTGGGCGGGCTCGGAGCCGCGCCGGCGATCGCCGCGCTCGTCGTCGGACTCGCGGTGTTCGGGCTCGGCGAGACGCTGTGGGCACCGGTCGCCGCCGCCCTCGCCGACGACCTGGCCACCGACGCCACCCGCGGACGCCACCACGCCGCTCTCGGCCTGGTCTGGACCCTGGGCCAGATGCTCGGCCCGGCGATCGCCGGTCTGCTCATCGGCTCCGGGCACGGCCACCTCTGGGCGCTGCTCGTCGTCGCCGCCACCGCCGTGACCGCCGTGCTGCTGCGCCGCTTCCGCCGCCTGCTGCGGCCCGAGGAGGACGGCGTCCCGTCGGCGGCGGCGTCCGCGTCGTCGGCGGACCCCGTCGTCACCGTGGCGCGCTGACCCCCGCGGCGTCCGCTATCCGGGCGTACTTCTCAGGGGAAACTGTCACTTCTCAGGGGAAATCTCCCCTGAGAAGTGCGGGAGTCACCGGTGCACCGGTGACTCCTGCAGCCGGCCCGCGCCTCGCCCACTCACGGCTCGAGCCCGCTGAGATCGCCCGGCACGTCGACGGCGTGCTGGCGCAGGATCTCCAGCGGGATCATCCGCAGCACCGACTCGTTCGTCGCGGCCAGGCGCACCGGAGCGGCGGCACCGTCGTGGTGGGCCCGCAGCCAGTTGTGGGCGGTCACGCACCACGGGTCGCCCGGCCGCAGCCCGGGGAACCCGTACTCCGGCCGCGGGGTAGAGAGGTCGTTGCCGATCGCCGCCTGATGCGCCAGGAAGGTGTCGGTGACGACCGCGCACACGGTGTGCATCACCCGGTCGTCACCGCGGGTCGCGCAGCAGCCGTCGCGGTGGAACCCGGTCATCGGCTCCGTGCCGCACTCCTCGAGATCGCCGCCCAGGACGTTGCGCTCGGTCACGGGACCAGTCTCACCGATCCGACTCGACGCGGGAACGGTTCAGCGCTCGTCCCTGTGCCCCGCGCGCTCAGCGGTGGAACCAGTCCACCCTCAGGCCGCGCGCGGTGTAGACCGAGAGCGCCACGCCGCCCGGCACCGCGCTGATGTCGTAGTCCGTCATGGCCCCGTTCAGCCGCCGGCGCGAGATGATCGCGGCCTCGCCCGCCCCGATCCCAAGCGCGGTGTCGATGACCCGCAGTTCGCCCTCGTCGACGACGTAGAGCAGATCGCCGCAAACGGCTGCGTCGCCGGGACCGAGCGAGCCCGTGGTGGCGATGGCGGCCAGCCGGTCGTCGACGGGCACCCAGACCCAGAACCGCGTGCCGGCATCCGTCGCCTCGCGGATCAGGATGCGGTCGATCCCGACGCCGCCGATGCTCAGGTCGCCGCGCGCACCGAGGTCCGCGACCTCGGCGATCTCCAGGCGGGCACCGTCGCGGGACGCTGCCCCCTCGAGAGCCGCCGCCTCCACAGTCGGCTCGGATGCGACGAGGCCGACCGTGCTGGCGATGGTGGGATTGGTCGCGAGGCCCGGAGGGGCCTCGAAGTCGGCGGATGCGCGACGCAGAGTCGTGAAGGAGCGGGGCAGTCCGATGAGCACGTCCCCGCCCCACGCGCCGATCGCCCGCACCCCGGTGAGGACACGCCCGAGGCCGAGAGATGAGCCGTCCGAGCGGATCTCGCGGACCAGGCGCTCCACCTCGTCAGGGTCGCTCGAGCTGCGTGGCAGCACGTTGCTCACCACCAGGCCCCCGGCGGACGCGGCCCAGGCGCGCGTGCCGCGCAACGCCTGCGCCAGGCCCGCGGGCCCGCCGACGACGATCGGATCCTCGGTGTCGTCCTCCGGCGCGATCACCGCGGCCTGCGGCGTCAGCAGAACGCGGACGTCGGCGGGGTCGGTGTCGGGTCTCGTGGCGACCGCCGTCGGTGCCGACACATCGCGGATGCACCCAGCCGATGCGTCCGGCGCGGGCCGAGCCACCGGCGCGCTCGCGGCGAGGGCCGCCACGGCGGTCAGTGCCACCACGATGGCGGCCGAGCGGCGGATCATCGGACCATCATCCTCGACGCCGTCCGCCTCCGCCGATCGCTGTCACGCGTCGGCCTGCCGTGGCGCTCGTCCCTCGCTCCGGGCCTACTTGTTGGCTTTACGCGCTCGGCTCGCCGCCTTGGCCCGCGTGTTGGCGTCGAGGTCGACCTTGCGGATGCGCACCGTCTCCGGCGTGATCTCCACGCACTCGTCCTCGCGGCAGAACTCCAGGCACTGCTCGAGGCTGAGCTTCTTCGGCGGGATGAGCTTCTCGAAGTTGTCGGAGGTCGCGGACCGGATGTTGGTCTGTTGCTTCTCCTTGGTGATGTTGACGTCCATGTCGTCGGCACGGGAGTTCTCGCCGACGATCATGCCCTCGTAGACCTCGGTGCCGGGCTCGACGAACATGACGCCGCGCTCCTGGAGCGAGGTCATCGCGTACGCCGTCGCGGCGCCGGCGCGGTCGGCCACCAGCGAGCCGGACGCGCGGGAGCGGATCTCGCCGGCCCACGGGAAGTAGCCCTCGGAGATGTGGTGGGCGATGCCGGTGCCGCGGGTGTCGGTGAGGAAGTCGGTACGGAAGCCGATGAGGCCACGGGCCGGGACGACGAACTCCATGCGCACCCAGCCGGTGCCGTGGTTGGTCATGCCCTCCATGCGGCCCTTGCGGTTGGCCAGCAGCTCGGTGATCGTGCCGAGGAACTCCTCGGGCGCGTCGATGGTCAGGCGCTCGAACGGCTCGTGCAGCTTGCCGTTGATCTCCTTGGTCACCACCTGCGGCTTGCCGACGGTCAGCTCGTAGCCCTCGCGGCGCATCTGCTCGACCAGGATCGCCAGCGCCAGCTCGCCGCGGCCCTGCACCTCCCAGGCGTCGGGACGCTCGGTGGGCAGCACGCGCAGCGACACGTTGCCGATGAGCTCGGAGTCGAGGCGGTCCTTGACCAGGCGTGCGGTGACCTTGTGGCCCTTGCCGCCCTTGCCGACGAGCGGGGAGGTGTTGGTGCCGATCGTCATCGAGATGGCCGGCTCGTCGACGTGGATGAGCGGCAGCGCGATCGGGTTCTCCGGGTCGGCGAGGGTCTCGCCGATGGTGATGTCGGGGATGCCCGCCACGGCCACGATGTCACCGGGGCCGGCCGACTCGCCGGGCTTGCGCTCGAGGCCCTCGGTGACGAGCAGCTCGGTGATCTTGACGTTCTTGACGCCGCCGTCGCGCTGCATCCAGGCGACCTGCTGGCCCTTCTTCAGCGTGCCCTGCTTGATGCGCAGCAGCGCCAGACGACCGAGGAACGGCGAGGCGTCGAGGTTGGTGACGTGGGCCTGCAGCGGGGCGCCCTCGTCGTAGGTCGGCGCGGGGATCGTGTCGAGGATCGTCTTGAAGAGCGGCTCGAGGTTGTCGCCCTCGGGCAGCGTGCCGTTCGCCGGCTTGGTGAGCGAGGCGATGCCTGCCTTGCCGGAGGCGAAGACGACGGGGAAGTCCAGCGCGTCCTGGCCGTGGCTGTCGTCGAGGAGGTCCATGAAGAGCTCGTAGGTCTCATCGACCACCTCGTCGATGCGGGCGTCGCCACGGTCGGTCTTGTTGACCACCAGGATCACCGGCATGTCGGCGTTGAGCGCCTTGCGCAGCACGAACCGGGTCTGGGGGAGCGGGCCCTCGGAGGCGTCGACCAGCAGCACGATGCCGTCGACCATCGACAGGCCGCGCTCGACCTCGCCGCCGAAGTCGGCGTGGCCGGGGGTGTCGATGATGTTGATCGTCATCCCGCCCTCCGGCGCGTGGGCGCCGGTGTAGCGGATCGCGGTGTTCTTCGCGAGGATCGTGATGCCCTTCTCGCGCTCGAGGTCACCGGAGTCCATGACCCGCTCGGCCACGCCCTCGGCCTGGTGGGCGCTGAAGGCCCCGGCCTGGTGGAGCATCGCGTCGACGAGGGTGGTCTTGCCGTGGTCGACGTGGGCCACGATGGCCACGTTGCGCAGGTCGGTGCGGATGCTGGACATGGCGACGGTGTTCAACTTTCACGAGCGAGGGCGCAGGGCATCGACGACGATCCGTCGCCCCGCGCGGGACGGTGCACGAGTTTAGTGCCGACCGGGTGCGGCTCCCGCATCCGCGCGACGCCCCCGAGCCGGGGCGCGACCTCAGGCCAGCGCGGTGTCCAGTGCCGCCGCGACGTGCAGGGTCGTGCAGGGGAACACCGGCAGCTCGGAGTCGGCCTGCCGCACGAGCAGCTCGAGCTCGGTGCAGCCGAGGATGACGCCACCGGCGCCGGCGTCCCAGAGCTGCTCGATGAGCGCGACGACCGAGCGCCGCGAAGAGTCGAGCACCCGACCCGCGACGAGCTCCTCGTAGATGATCCGGTTCAGCTCGGCGTGGTGCTCCTCGGCCGGCACGTGCACGGTGATGCCGTGCGAGGCGAGGCGGTCGACGAAGAAGCCGCGCGACATCGCGAAGGTCGTGCCGAGGAAGCCGACGGAGGTGACCCCCTGCGCCTTGCAGGCCTCGGCGACGACGTCGGCGAGGTGCAGCAGCGGGACGCCGATCGAGGCGGCCACCTGGTCGGCGACCCGGTGGAACGTCGTGGTGGCCAGCAGGACGAAGTCGGCACCCGCCCGCTCCAGGCCCTGGGCTGCCGAGGCGAGCACCGCCGCGACGCCGTCCCAGTCCTCGGCCTCCTGGAGGCGCGTGACCTCCGCGAAGTCGACGGACGAGAGCAGGATGCGCGCCGAACTCAGCCCGCCGAGGCGCTGCTGCACCCCGGTGTTGAGGGCCTCGTAGTAGACCGCACTGCTCTCCCAGCTCATCCCACCGATGACACCGATCGTCTGCACGGGGCCAGTCTGGCACCGTGCTGTCAGACGCGGGCGGGCGGCCCCGCGGCGGGCATCGTGAGATCGGCCTCATCGATGCCGAGCGTGCGGCTCGCCAGGGTGCGGATGAGCTCCGCGGTCTCCTCGGCGTCGCGTACGGGCTGGCGCAACCAGCCGATCAGCAACCGGGTCGCGCCGGCCGCGGCGAACTCGACGGCCGCCGGATCGAGACCCGGATGCTGGGCACGGATGCGCTCCATCGCCCACTCGGTGAGGGTCAGGGCGACGGTCGGCAGGATGCGGACGTCGTCCAGGTGCGCCCCGTAGGTGGCGCGGTCGCGCGCGAGGCTGCGCAGCACCTCGGCGAAGCTCCCGGCTGTGGCGTCGAGGTCGTCGAGCCGGCGCCGCATGGCAGCGGCGAGGAGGTCCTCGACGCTGTCGAAGTGCTGGTAGAAGGTCGGTCTGCTGACCCCGGCGCGGGCGCAGAGCGCCGAGATGGTGACCTCGAGCCCCTCCCCGTCGGCGAGGGCGGCCATCAGGGCATCGCCCAGGGCCTGGCAACTGCGCTGCACCCGGATGTCACGCGACATCGATCCCACCCCTCCGGAACTTGGAGCACTTTCGCTTACATCTGTAAGGTATCACCGGGGTGTGCGCGGCCGAGTTCCTCGGCCACCGAGTGAAGGAGGAGGCCCGATGGCGATCGCCGACGTCGTCCGCACCCGTCCCCGCACCGAGGGCACGACCCGCACCCGCGCCAGCGCGGTGCTCCGGGTCGGCTGGGCCCCGCTGATCGAGGTCGCCTCGGTGCTCGCGCTCTTCGTCGCCTACAACGTCGGCCGGTGGATCGCCACCGGCCGCGAGGCGACCGCCGACGTGCACGCGCGCGACCTCGTCGCTCTCGAGCGGTGGCTGCACCTGCCGAGCGAGGAGATGCTCCAGCGGTGGGCGTTCGACGTCCCGCACCTCATCGACTTCTGCAACCGCTACTACGTGCTGGTCCACTTCCCGCTGACCGTCGGGGTGCTGGTGTGGCTCTACGCCTTCCGGCGTCCGGCCTACACGTGGGCCAAGCGGGCCCTCATCATGGCCACCGGCGCCGCGATGGTCATCCACATCGCGCTGCCGATGACCCCGCCTCGCCTGCTCAGCGGACTCGGCATGGTCGACACCGGTTCGCGGTCGGGGGAGAGCGTCTACGGCGGGGCGTCGCCGGTCGGGGGGCTGGCCAACCAGTACGCCGCGATGCCGAGCCTGCACGTGGGCTGGTCGCTGCTCCTCGCCGTCGTCCTGATCATGAGCAGCCGGTCGCGATGGCGCTGGCTGTGGGTCCTGCACCCGATCCTCACCACCGTCACCGTGGTCGTCACCGCCAACCACTACCTGCTGGAC
The DNA here is from genome assembly GCF_039536805.1 of Nocardioides fonticola. Taxonomy (NCBI): domain Bacteria; kingdom Bacillati; phylum Actinomycetota; class Actinomycetes; order Propionibacteriales; family Nocardioidaceae; genus Nocardioides; species Nocardioides fonticola. Next base: position 66,388 of record NZ_BAAAZH010000003.1, read on the forward strand.
GCCGTCGCGGGCGCGGCCCTGGTGCTCGCCGCTCTCTGGCTGGCCGAGCGGTGGTGGGGATCCGCCAGTGCTGCGCGCCCGGCCGGGCGCGACCTCAGCGCTCCCGGTGCACCTTGTGCTGCGCGGCCTGGGCCCGCGGCCGGATGACGAGCTCGTCGATGTTGACGTGCGCCGGGCGGGTCACCATCCAGGTGATCGCGTCGGCGACGTCGTCGGCCACCAGAGGCTCACGCACGCCGTCGTAGACCGCGTCGGCTCGGGCCTGGTCGCCGCCGAACCGTACGAGGGAGAACTCCTCGGTCGCGACCATGCCGGGCGCGATCTCGCAGACCCGGATGGGCTGGTCGAACAGCTCCAGGCGCAGCGTCTCGGTGACGACCTTGGTGCCGTGCTTGGCCGCCGTGTACCCGGCGCCGCCCTCGTAGGCCACACGGCCGGCAGTGGAGCCGACGTTGCAGATCACCCCGGCGCCGCTGGCCAGCAGGGCCGGCAGCAGGGCGCGGGTCACCTGCATGAGGCCGACGACGTTGACCTCGTACATGCGCCGCCAGTCGTCGCTGGAGGCCTCGGCCACGGGAGCCATGCCGAAGGCGCCGCCGGCGTTGTTGACCAGGACGTCGAGGCGGTCGCCGACAGCTGCGGCCAGTGCGGCCACCGACTCCTCCGAGGTGACGTCGCACGCCACCGCCGTGCCGTCGATCTCGGCGGCGAGCGCCTCGATGCGGTCGAGGCGACGGGCGGCGAGGACGACATGGAAGCCCGCCGCGGCGAGGTGCCGCGCGGTCGCGGCGCCGATCCCGCTGCTGGCTCCGGTGACGACGGCGGTCCTGCGGTTCTCGGGCATGGTGCCATTCTGGGGGGCGGCCCACCCGCCCGGTCATGCCAGGGGGTGGGAATCAACCGGCCCTCAGCCTGGTTCACGCCGAGGGCTGCGGCCCCGGCCCGTGGGCCCCGACGTGCCCCGACGTGGAGGAGAGGAGGCGACCCGTGCACGACGAGCCGATCCGGCGACTGGCGATGGTCAGCGTCCACACCTCGCCCCTCGACCAGCCCGGCACCGGTGATGCGGGCGGCATGAACGTCTACGTCGTCGAGCTCGCCACCCGGCTCGCCCGCCGCGGCGTCGAGGTCGACGTCTTCACCCGCGCCACCCGCTCCTCCCAACCGCCGGTGCAGGAGTGCGCCGACGGCGTGACCGTGCGACACGTGCATGCCGGGCCCTTCGAAGGCCTCACCAAGGACGAGCTGCCGGCTCAGCTGTGCGTCTTCGCGCGGGAGGTGCTGCGGGCCGAGGCCGCCCAGCCGGTCGGCCACTACGACGTCGTCCACTCCCACTACTGGCTCTCCGGCCAGGTCGGCGCGCTCGCCCGCGACCGCTGGGGAGTGCCGCTCGTGCACTCGATGCACACCATGGCCAAGGTCAAGAACGAGGCGCTCGCCGACGGCGACACCCCCGAGCCCGCCGCACGGGTGATCGGGGAGGAGCAGGTCGTCGAAGCGGCCGACGTGCTCGTCGCCAACACCGACCTCGAGGCCAAGCAGCTCATCAACCTCTACGACGCCGACCCCGGCCGCGTCGAGGTGGTGCACCCCGGCGTCGATCTGGAGGTGTTCCGGCCCCGCGACCGTGCGGCGGCCCGCGCCGACCTGGGCCTGCCGACCGATGCGCACGTTGTGCTGTTCGCCGGCCGCATCCAGCCGCTCAAGGGTCCCGACGTGCTGCTGCGGGCGATCGCCGACCTGCTCGAGCGCGACCCCTCGCAGCGCAGCCGCCTCGTCGTCCCGATCGTCGGCGGACCGTCCGGCTCCGGTCTCGACCGTCCCGAGGCGCTGGCCTCGCTGGCCGCCGAGCTCGGCATCGACGACGTCGTCCGGTTCGTGCCGCCGGTCGGCCAGCGCGACCTCGCCCGCTGGTACGCCGCCGCGACGCTCGTGGCGGTGCCCTCCTACAACGAGTCGTTCGGTCTCGTGGCCGCCGAGGCGCAGGCCTCCGGGACGCCGGTCGTCGCCGCCGCCGTCGGTGGGCTCACCACCGTGGTGCGCGACGGCCACAGCGGCCTCCTGGTCGAGGGCCACGACCCCCGCGCCTGGGGCGCCACGCTGCTGCGCCCGCTCGCCGACGAGCACCTGCTCTCGCGTCTGCGGGCCGGCGCCCCGGTGCAGGCCGCCGCCTTCTCCTGGGATTCCACGGCGGCGGGCATGCTGGAGGTCTACGCCCGCGCCCGTACCCAGTACCGAGAGGTTGGTCGCTGACCCCATGAGCCCCCGCGACGTCATCGCCGCGTACCTGACCGACAACGAGTTGGAGTTCGAGGAGCTCGCCGAGGGCGTCTTCTCCTTCGCCCTGCCCGGTGAGAAGAAGCTGCAGACCGCCGTCCGCCTCGACGTCGGCCCCCACGCGCTCGGCGTGCACGCGTTCGTGTGCCGCAAGCCCGACGAGAACGTCGAGAAGGTCTATCGCTGGCTGCTCGAGCGCAACCTGCGCATGTACGCGGTCGCCTTCGCCGTCGACGCGCTCGGGGACATCTACCTCGACGCCCGGCTGCCGCTCTCCTCGGTCACCGCCGACGAACTCGATCGGCTCCTCGGCTCGGTGCTCGCCTACGCCGACGAGTCGTTCAACGTGCTGCTCGAGCTCGGCTTCGCCTCCTCGATCCGCAAGGAGTACGAGTGGCGCAAGCTGCGGGGCGAGCCGACCCACAACCTCGAGGCGTTCAAGGCCTGGCTGGAGGCGGACTCGGCGCAGATGCAGCCGGGGAACTGACCGCCTTCGGCGCCCGGCGGGTCACCGCCACACCGAGCAGCGCGAGCGCCCCGCCCGCATAGGCCATCGCGGGCGGGGTCTCGCCGAGGAACGCCCAACCGAGCACGATCGTGAGCGGCGGCACCAGGTAGGTCGTGACGCCCAGGCTGCTCGCGCTCATGTGCCCGAGCGCGTAGGCGTAGGTGGTGAAGGCGATCGCCGTCGGGAAGACGCCGAGGTAGACCACCCACAGCACCGAGGACGCCGGCGCGTCGCCGACCTCGCCCACCAGGGACGGCAGGAACGGCAGGCACACCACGGCACCGATCGTGCAGGTGAGCCAGGTGATCTGCACCGGCGGCAGCGTGCCGCTCAGCGGCTTCTGCACGACCACGCTGATGGAGTACGCGGCCGCCGAGACCAGGCACAGCAGCACGCCGAGGACGTCGCTGCCGCCGCTGCCGTCGCCGGTGGCCAGGCCGATGAGCGCGACGCCGCCGAAGGCCAGCGCGAGCCCCAGGCCGAGGGCGACGGTGAACCGCTCGCCCAGGAACGCCGCGGCGAGCAGGGCGATCAGCACGGGGGAGGACTGGATGAGCATCGAGGCCGTGCCGGCGTCGACGCGGGTCTCGCCCTCGTTGAGCGCCACGTTGTACACGCCGTACCAGAGCACGCCGATGGTCAGCAGCCGCACCCACTGCGCGCCGGTGGGCCGGGGCACGCCGCGGCGCAGTGCCACCGCGCCCAGGCACAACGAGCCGACCAGCAGCCGGCCCAGCGAGAGCGGCCCGGCGGAGAAGTCGTCGCGCAGGTGCCGGATGGCCACGAAGGCGCTGGCCCACAGCAGCAGGGTGACCGCCACCGCGGCGACCGGGACCCACGCACGGGTCGTGCGGGCACCGGAGTCGGTCGAGGACGGGGCGGCGGTCGAGGTCACGGCCCGACCCTAGGCGCCGCCACCGACACTCGTCGCGCGGGTTTCGGCCACGCAAGCACGCATCCCCGCCGTCGGCCGACGGCCGGGGCGGGGAGGCGGGGAGACAGGTGCGTCGAGGCTGTCAGAGGTCGAGCTTGTAGCCCAGGCCGCGCACCGTGATCAGGTACTTCGGCTCGCCCGGGTCGGGCTCGAGCTTGGCGCGCAGCCGCTTCACGTGGACGTCGAGGGTCTTGGTGTCGCCCACGTAGTCCGAGCCCCACACGCGGTCGATGAGCTGACCGCGGGTGAGCACGCGTCCGGGGTTGCGCAGGAACATCTCGAGCAGCTCGAACTCCTTGAGCGGCAGTCGCTGCTCGGCGCCGTCGACGGTCACGACGTGCCGCTCGACGTCCATGCGCACCGGCCCGGCCTCCAGGGTGGACGGCGCGAGGTCGGGCTCGGTGCCGCGACGCAGCACCGCCCGGATGCGGGCGACCAGCTCGCGCGGGGAGTAGGGCTTGGTGACGTAGTCGTCGGCCCCGAGCTCGAGGCCCACCACCTTGTCGACCTCGTCGTCCTTGGCGCTGACCATGATGACCGGCACGCTCGAGGTGGCGCGGATCTGGCGGCACACCTCGGTGCCGGGCAGGCCCGGCAGCATGAGGTCGAGGAGCACGATGTCGGCTCCGTTGCGATCGAACTCGGTGAGCGCCTCGTTGCCGTCGGCAGCGATGGCGACCTCGAACCCCTCCTTGCGCAGCATGTACGCGAGGGCCTCGCTGTAGCTCTCCTCGTCCTCGACCACGAGTACCCGGGTCACAGGCGTTCCTCCTGCTTCTGTTCGGATCCGCGGTGGACCGGGAGGCTGAGGGTGAAGGTGGACCCCTGCCCCTCGGCCGACCAGACGCGGATCTCGCCGCCATGGGTGGCAGCGACGTGCTTGACGATGGACAACCCCAGCCCGGTGCCGCCGGTGGAGCGGTGCCGGGCGGGGTCGACGCGATAGAAACGTTCGAAGATGCGGTCGAGCTCGGTGCTCGGGATGCCGATGCCCTGGTCGACCACGGAGATCTCCACGTTGCCCTGGTCGACCTTCGTGGTGACCAGCACGGTGGAGTCGGGGTCGCTGTAGGAGACCGCGTTGGCCACGAGGTTGGAGACCGCTGCGGTCACCTGCTGCTCGTTGCCGAAGATCTCGAGGTTCTCCAGGCCGCCGCTGACGACCTGGATGCGCTTGGCCTCGGCGTCGATCTTGCTGGTGTCGATCGCGATCTTGATGACGTCGTCGAGGCGCACGGGGGACGGCGCGTCGAGCGGGTCGTCGGCCTGGAGGCGCGAGAGCTCGATGATCTGCTGGACGAGGTGGGTGAGCCGGTCGCTCTCGGTGAGCATGCGGCCCGCGAACCGCTTGACGGCCTCGGGATCGTCGGCGGCACCTTGCGCGGCCTCGGCCAGCAGTCGGATCGCCCCGACCGGGGTCTTCAACTCGTGGCTCACGTTGGCGACGAAGTCGCGACGCACCTCCTCGACGCGCCGCTCGCGGGTGCGGTCCTCGACCAGGGCGAGCACCAGGCGCGATCCGAGCGGCGCGACCCGGGCGGTCACGTGCCGGGCGGCGCCGTTGCTGCGCGGCATCGCCAGCTCGGTCTCGCGGATCTGCCCGTCGCGGCGCACCTGCTGCACGAGGTCGGCGAGTTCGGCGGAGGCCAGCGAGGTGCCGCGCACGAGTCCGAGCGCGTAGGCGGGCGCGGAGGCCTTGAGGACGACGTCGCTGTCGTCGACGACGACGGCGCTGGAGCGCAGCACGGAGAGCACGGTCGCCACTCCGGTCGGCACGCGGGGCTCGTCGACCGGGGTCGGCGTACGCTGCTGGCGATCGCTCACGTGCCAGGCCAGCACCGCGGACCCGGCCACGACGGCCCCGATCAGCGCGGCGAGGAACGCCTGCGTCGTCGGGTTCACGAAGGGGATCGTACGCATGGCGCACACCTTCGGTTCACTCCCGAGCGCCGACCTTCGCGATATTCACGCCGCGTTCACCCGATCACCCCGACCGGCCACCTATCATCCGTACGCTCATCCCCATGCGCGATGTCTTCCACGAGCAGCTCGACGCCGTCTTCGACGATCTGGCCGAGATCTGCCGCCGGGTCGAATCCTCGGTCCACCGGGCCACGGAGTCCCTGTTGGGCGGTGATGCCGCCCTCGCCGAGCAGGTCATCAGCGACGACATCGAGATCGATCGGGCGCGCGAGCGGGTCGAGGACAACGCGTTCTCCCTGCTGTCCCTCCAGGCCCCGGTGGCCGGCGACCTGCGCGTCGTCGTCGCCGCCCTGCGCATGGTGAGCGAGCTCGAGCGCATGGGCGACCTCTCGGTGCACGTCGCCAAGATCGCCCGCCTGCGGGTGCCGGCCATCGCCGTCCCCGACGAGATCCGCCCCACCGTGCAGCGCATGGCCGAGATCGCCGAGGACATGGTCACCCGGGCCTCGCAGATCATCCTCAGCCGCGACGTGCGGGCCGCCATCGAGCTGGGCCGCGACGACGAGATCATGGACCAGCTGCGGCGCACCAGCTTCGCCCAGCTGCTCTCCGACGACTGGGCCCACGGCGTCGAGGCGGCCGTCGACATCGCCCTGCTCGGCCGCTACTACGAGCGCATCGCCGACCACGCCGTCTCGATCGCGCACCGGGTGGTCTTCGTCGTCACCGGCGAGAACCCGCGCAGCGTCGCCGCGACCGAGGCGGCCGCGGAGGCGGGTGCCTGAAGCACCTCTGAGCGGACCGGAGGGCACGACCACGATGCAGAAGGGCCCGGACGCCGACGGCGTCCGGGCCCTGCTGATGTCTCGGGCGGAGCGGGGTCAGCGCCCCTGGTTCGCGACCGCCGCGGCGGCTGCGGCGGCCGCCTCGGGGTCGAGGTACTCCCCGCCGGCGACGGTCGGGGTGAACGTCTCGTCGAGGCGGTAGACCAGCGGCATGCCGGTGGGGATGTTCAGACCGGCGATGTCGTCGTCGCTGATGCCGTCGAGGTGCTTGACGATGGCGCGCAGGCTGTTGCCGTGGGCGGCGATCAGCACCGTGTTGCCGGCCTGGAGGTCGGGGATGATGGCCGACTCCCAGTAGGGCAGCAGGCGCGCGATGACGTCCTTGAGGCACTCGGTGCGCGGCATGTCGGCGCCGAGGTCGGCGTAGCGCGGGTCGCCGACCTGTGAGAACTCGTCGGCGTCGTCGAGCGGGGGCGGGGGGACGTCGAAGGAGCGGCGCCAGAGCATGAACTGCTCCTCGCCGTACTGCTCGAGCGTCTGCTTCTTGTCCTTGCCCTGCAGGGCGCCGTAGTGACGCTCGTTGAGCCGCCACGAGCGGCGCACGGGGATCCAGTGCCGGTCGGCGGCGTCGAGGGCCAGGGCGGCGGTGTTGATGGCGCGACGCTGCAGCGAGGTGTGGACGACGTCGGGCAGGACGCCGGCCTCCTTCAGCAGCTCACCGCCGCGGACGGCCTCGCCACGGCCCTTCTCGGTCAGGGCGACGTCGACCCAGCCGGTGAAGAGGTTCTTGGCGTTCCACTCGCTCTCGCCGTGGCGGAGCAGGATCAGGGTGGAGGTCATGGTCGCCGGCCTCACTCGGAGTGCGGCAGGCCGCCGCCGGTGGGGAAGCTGCAGTCGTACGGCTCGCCGGTCGGCTCGGCCGAGGGGGAGGCCTCCTCGCCGGTGCCCTTGTCCTCGCCCTTGCCGGTCGGCTCGGCCGACGGGCTGGCGTCGGCGAAGGCGGTGTCGTAGCCGGCGAACTCGTCGCAGGCCGTGACGACGGCGACGTCGGTGGTGACGGTCTCGCCGTCACTGAAGACGAAGGAGAGCGTCAGGACGTCGCCGGCGCCGTAGTTGCCGGTGACCGCGATGGCGTCCTCGGCCAGGTCTGCGTTCTTGCGGGCCCCGACGGCGATCGGGGAGAACTGCGCGACCGTGACGTCCTCCTCGGCCGAGGGGTTGACGCCCTGGAGCGAGATCGCCTCGGTGGCCGAGCCGTTGGACAGGCTGGCGACCAGGGTGCCCTCACCGGGGCGGGAGGAGACGACCACGGCGCCGAGGATGTCGACCTCGCCGCTGCGGTCGTTGATGCCGGCCGCCGGGGTGTAGACACGGTCGGTGGCGTAGTGGAACCCGCACGACGAGAGCGTCGGGACGATCGCGAGCGCGGCCACGGCGAGGGCGGCGCTGCGGCGGAGAGGCCGGCGGTGAGGCATGGGTCAGACCTTCATGTCGGTGAGATCGCTGGTGCACAGCTGCTGCGAGCACACCCTAGCGCCGGGTGAGAGCGCATCCCTCACCGGCTCAACCCGCGGTAGGTGGCGACGAAGGCCATCGCCGTCACGCTCGCCGCGATCCAGACCGAGGCCAGGGTGAGCACCCGCCCCGCGCCGACCCGCAGCCCGATCCGCAGGGGCAGGTAGGTCCAGCCCTCCTCGTGGTCGGGGACCAGGCCCCACAGTGCTGTGAGCAGGTGCACCCCGATACCGAGCAGCGCGGCCAGCGCCACCATCGCCGGCTCCGGCGGCGAGCCGACGGTGGCCCCGCCCCAGCCGCCGAAGGAGAGGAAGGCCGGGTAGAGGGCGAAGGACGCCGCCCACGGCAGCCACGACCAGAACCCCCGGCGGAAGCGGAGGTTGGCCAGCATCCCGATCGCGACGGCGAGCAGGTAGCACAGGCCCGCCCCCACGCCGTTCGCCACCGACAACGGGACGAGGAGCAGGACGCCGCAGGCGAGGACGAACCACAGCCCGCCGGGGTCGAGGCGTCCGTCGGCCACCGGCTTGCCGCGCGCCCGGAAACGGCGGTCGCGCTCGCGGTCGACCAGGTCGTTGTGCCAGCCCAGGATCGCCTGGCCGACCAGCACGGTGGCGGCCACGAGCGCGATCTCGCGCCCGGGACGGCCGGCCAGGGCTGCGGCGCCGGCCACGGCGCCCGCGGTGAGGACGGCCTGACGCGGGTGGGCCGCACGGATGAGCAGGAAAGGGGTGAACCGGGCGAGGACGCCGTCCGGGGCGACGTAGGCCTCGCCGGGACCGCCGGTCCCGCTGGGCCTGCCGGGACCGCCGGCGTCCTCCGCGGCGTCGGAGCGGAGCGGAGGGCCTGTCTGGTCCCCGTGCTCCGGGTCGAGGTCGAGAGGGGGGCGCGCCATGCCCCGAGTATCGACGAGCGGGGCCTCGACCTGAACCGATCCGACGCCACCGGCGCGGCGCCGGATCGGCTCAACCACGGGAGGTTTGGGGTCCCGCGGGTCGGGGAACGCACGCGCGCGGCCCGTGCGCCACCACAGGCCCGACCGGTCTGTCAAGCCCTCGAAACCGATCGATTAAGCCTCTGACCTGCGAAAACGCTGTGGTCGTCCTTCTCAGGTCGTGTTAAGATGGAGGCCTAGGAAGGGGAACCTGACATATGACTTTCACCGTCGGCGAAACGGTCGTCTACCCGAATCACGGGGCTGCTGTCATCGAGGACATCGAGACCCGCACCATCAAGGGAGAGGACCGTCAGTACTTGGTACTGAGGATCGTCGCCCAGCAGGACCTCGTGGTCCGCGTCCCGGCCTGCAACCTCGACCTGGTCGGCGTCCGCGACGTCGTCGACAAGGAGGGTCTCGACCGTGTGTTCGACGTCCTGCGCGCCGAGCACGTCGAGGAGCCGACCAACTGGTCGCGTCGCTACAAGGCCAACCTCGAGAAGCTCCACAGCGGCGACGTCATGAAGGTCTCGGAGGTCGTGCGCGACCTCTGGCGCCGCGAGCGCGACCGCGGCCTCTCGGCCGGCGAGAAGCGGATGCTGGCCAAGGCCCGCCAGATCCTGGTCTCCGAGCTCGCCCTGGCCGAGCACACCAACGAGGACAAGGCCGAGGCCATCCTCGACGAGGTGCTCGCCTCCTGACGGCGTCACACGATCATCACGACGGCCCCCGGGTGCATCACCCGGGGGCCGTCGTGCGTCCGGGGGCCGTGACGGGAACGGCCGACCGGGGGAAGCGGCCCGGCGGCATATGACTACGGTGGAGACGATGATCGAGCTGCCCGTTCCCGACCCCGACGACGTCCTGCCCACCGCCTACGGCGTCGTCCTCGACGCCGGCCGGGGCACGCTGCCCTTCGCGCTCCTGCAGGGCGAGCCGCTCGTCGCCTGCGCGGCGTGGTCGCTGGGCCAGACCGGCGTCGACCTGCTCGACCTCGGCACACCCTGGGCGGCGATCGCCGAGGCCGAGGAGCCGCTCGTGCTGCACGACGCGCTCTGCCCTCTCGCGCCACCCGAGTTCCTCGCCGCCTGCCTCGTGGAGGCGGTGAGCGCCGACCGTCCCGTGCTCGGCGCACGGCCGGTCACCGACACCGTCAAGCGGGTCGAGGACGGCGCGCTGGGGGAGACCCTCGACCGTGACGCCCTGATCGCCGTGGCCTCCCCGCTGGTGCTGCCCGCCCGCGTCGTCGCGACCCTGCCCGATCCGGGCCTCGACGGCCCGCTCGACCTCGCCGCGCTGGCAGCCTCGCTCGCCGACCGGGAGCAGCTGGTCGTCGCGCTCGCGCCGCCCGCGGCCCGCCGCGTGCACGATCTCGACGACGTCCGGCTGCTCGAGGCCGGGGCCGACCGCGCCTAGCCCCGGCCGCGGAGCAGGGCCTCGGCCAGCGCGACGTCCTCGGGGAAGGTGACCTTGAGGTTGAGCGGGGAGCTCGGCACCGCCACGACCCGGTCGCCCTCGCCCGCGTAGGCGGCGAAGCAGGCGGCGGTGTCGGTGCCCTCGAAGCCGTCGTCGGCCGCGGCCCGGTAGGCCGCCAGCAGGGGCGCCGCCCGGAACGCCTGCGGTGTCTGCATGCCCGCGAGCGGACCGGCGACAGGAGCCAGGGAGCGGGTGCACAGGCCGCGCAGCGTCACCGCCGGCACGGCGCCGCCCTCGGCCGCCGCGGCGGCGATCGTCGCCCGCCACAGGTCGAGCGTCGCGAAGGGGCGTGCCCCGTCGTGGATCGCCACGACCTCGAGGTCGCCCGCTGCGATCTGCGGTGCGAGCGCCCGCAGCGCCTGCCACTCCGAGGCGTGCCGCGTGGCACCGCCCTCGACGAGCGCGACCTCCTCGGCGTCGTCGAGGTGGGGTGCGAGGGCCGCTGCCACGGCGTCCCGCTCGCCCGGCCGCACCACGACCACGACGCGTCCCTCGGCGCCGACCGCCGCGAGGGCGGTGCGCACCGAGCGCACCAGCACGGGGACGCCGGCGACCTCGAGCAGCACCTTGTTCACCGGGACGCCGTCGACCAGCGCGCCGACCCGGGAGCCCGAGCCCGCGCCGAGCACCACCGCCGCCGTCCGCTGCACGCCGCGAACCTAGCGGAGGGGGCTGGGAGGAGGGATTTTCACAGCTGTTACATCGCGAAACAGGGGGCGCATACTCGCTCGCTTAGCGTCCGAGCCGTGGTTCGTCGGTGGAGGGGCGGTGTCGGATGAGCCCTCGCATGCGGAAGGCGGAGGAATGGCAGCCGGTCTGCCAGCTCCAGCAGTTGGAGGTCGAGCGGGGTGCGACCGCGCTCGTGCACGGCCAGGCGGTCGCGCTGTTCCGCCTCGACGACGAGCACGTCTACGCCCTGGGCAACCACGACCCGTTCGCGAAGGCCTCGGTGATCGCCCGCGGCATCGTCGGGTGGCGCGGCGACGTCCCGTTCGTGGCCTCCCCGACGCATCGGCACGCCTTCGACCTGCGATCGGGCCGGTGCCTGGACGACGCCGGGGTCACCGTGCCGGCCTACGAGGTCAAGGTCGTCGAGGGCGTCGTGCACGTCGGGCACCGCAAGTCGGCGGCCTGACCCTCGGCCCGACCCTCGGCCCGACCCTCGGCCTGGGGACGGCGGTCGGGCGACGTCGGCCGCTGCGTCTAGGGTGATCGGGCCATGCCGGAGACCGCCTCGACCCCCCGATCCGCCGCCGACGATCCGGCGGAGACCGTCCCGCGCGCCCGCGAGGTCCTCGGCCGCGCCGTCGCCGCCCTCGGCGGCGCCGAACGATCGGGCCAGGTCGCGATGGCCGAGGCCGTCGCCCGGGCCCTGGCCAACGGCGAGCACCTGCTCGTGCAGGCCGGCACCGGCACCGGCAAGTCGCTGGCCTACCTCGTGCCGGCGCTGCTGCATCCCGGCCGGGTGGTCGTGGCCACCGCGACGCTCGCGCTCCAGCACCAGCTCGTCGAGCGCGACGTCCCGCGGCTGATGAAGGCCGTCGGCGGCGAGGGTCTCGACACCTCCTACGCCGTGCTGAAGGGCCGCTCGAACTACGCCTGCCTGCACCGCATCCGCGAGGGGGTGCCCGACGATCAGGGCGTGCTGGTCGACGTCCCCGAGGGGTCGATGGCCGAGAAGGTGCTCGAGTTGCGGGCCTGGGCCGAGGAGGAGGCCGAGTCCGGCGGCACCGGCGAGCGCGACGCCGCGCCGCGGCACACCGAGCGGGAGTGGCGACAGGTCAGCGTGGGCCACCGCGACTGCCTCGGCGCCACCAAGTGCCCCTTCGGCGAGGAGTGCTTCGCCGAGCGCGCCCGCGAGAAGGCGCACCGCAGCCACCTCATCATCACCAACCACTCGCTGCTCGCGATCGACGCGATCGAGGGGGTGCCGATGATCCCCGAGTACGGCGCCGTCATCGTCGACGAGGCCCACGAGCTCGTCGCCCGGGTCACCCAGGCCGCCACCGACGAGCTCACCTCCGGCGACGTCGAGCGTGCCGCCCGCCGCGCCCAGCGCCACGTCGAGGGCTCGGAGGCCGACGACCTCGCCGACGCCGCCGACGCCCTGCGCTCGGCCATCGCCGAGGCGAGCCCCGGGCGCTTCGAGCAGCTGCCCGTCGATCTCGGCGACGCCCTCCAGCTCGTCCGCGACGCCGCCCGCGCCTGCGTCTCGGCCTTCCCCAAGGAGAACGCCGAGGAGGCCGACGCCGGGCGCACCCAGGCGCGGGGCGGCGTCCAGGAGGTCTTCAGCATCGCCGAGCGGATGGCCGCGGCCGCCGACCACGACGTGCTGTGGCTCAGCGAGGGCGGCGAGCGCATCCCGCCGCGGCTGTGCATCGCCCCGCTGCAGGTGTGGGGCCAGATGCGCGACCGGCTGCTGGCCGACAAGACCGTGGTGATGACCTCGGCCACCCTCATGCTCGGCGGCGACTTCGGAGCCGTGGCCACCGGCGTGGGACTCAAGCCGAGCGAGCGCATCGACGACGGCTCCTCCTCGGCCACCGGAGCGGCCGGAGCGGAGGACGCCCAGCCGTGGCGCGGGCTCGACGTCGGCAGCCCCTTCGACTACGGCCAGCAGGCCATCCTCTACGTCGCCAAGCATCTGCCCTCACCGGGCCGCGACGGGCTCGGGGCGGCCCAGCTCGACGAGATCGTGCAGCTCGTCGACGCCGCCGAGGGCCGCACCCTCGGACTCTTCTCGTCCCGACGGGCCGCCGAGGCCGCGGCGGAGGCCGTGCGCGCCCGGCTGCCGCACCTGACGACCCTCGCGCAGGGCGACGCCCAACTGCCCGAGCTCGCCCGGCAGTTCGTCGACGACCCCCACACCTGCCTCTTCGGCACCCTCAGCCTGTGGCAGGGCCTCGACGTGCCGGGCGACACCTGCCAGCTCGTGCTCATCGACCGCATCCCGTTCCCGCGGCCCGACGACCCGCTCATGAGCGCCCGGCAACGGGCCGCCGACCAGGCTGGCGGGAACGGCTTCATGCAGGTCGCGGCCACCCACGCGGCCCTCCTGCTGGCCCAGGGTGCGGGCCGGTTGATCCGCTCGACGTCCGACAAGGGCGTCGTGGCGATCCTCGACCCGCGGCTGGCCACCGCCCGCTACGGCGGGTTCCTGCGCGCCAGCCTCCCGCCGATGTGGACGACGACCGACCCGGCGCTGGTGCGCCAGGCGCTCGCCCGGCTCGCGACCGCCGCTCGCTGATCCCGGGCGGCGGTCGCGAGCAGCGCTACAGGTGCGCGCGGCCCTCGTAGGGCCGGGTCGAGAGCCCGAAGAACGAGGCCACCGTGGGGGCCACGTCGTAGGTGTGGGTGAGCGTCGAGCGCTTGACCGCGGTCGGCACCCGCGGGTGTCCACCGCCGATGAAGAACGGGATCGGCTCGGTCGCCGGATGTCCGTGGTTGCCGGGGATCGGGTTGCTGGTGTTCGAGGGGTCGGAGAACCGGCGGCCCGGCTCGCAGTAGACCACCAGGTCGCCGGCGTTCGGTCCGAGTCGCAGGGACGCCGGCCGGTGGGTGCTCAGCACGCCGTCGGTGGCGCGGGCGATGCGCTCCATGCGGGCCACGGCGTCGCGTCGCTTCGCCGCCTGGCCGGTCCAGTAGCAGAGGTCGGCGCCGCCGTTGTCGGCGATCGTGACGTTGCCGGCCAGCAGGTCGTCGGCGTCGAAGCCGGACTGGAGGCTGATGAAGTCCAGCGGCAGCGACCAGTCCATCGAGTGGTCGGCGAGCACGATGACCATCGCGTTCTCCCAGTGCCCGGCGGACCTCACGGCGTCCAGGAAGCGCCCGACCTGGAGGTCGGTGTCGGCGAGCGCCAGACGGCGGGCCACCTGCAGCGTCGTCCCGGTCAGGTCGGCGTGCCCGAACCGGTCGATGTCGCCGAGGTTCACGAACATCAGGTGCGGGTCGTAGTCCTGGAGCATCGCGATCGCGGCCTGCACGGTGAAGATGTCGGGCGCGTGCTCGGTGATCGGCAGGGTGGGGGAGGGCTCCCACCGCTGGCCGGCCCGCTCGCCGAAGACGCCGTAGAGGTACTCCTTGGAGAGCACGGTGCCGGTGCGGTAGCCGCGGGCGCGCAGGCGCTCGATGATCGTGGGCACCGCGATGTCGTCGGGCTGGTCCATGGTGCGCACCGCGCCCAGCGATCGGTCGTAGATGGTGTTGGCCGGCACGCCCGTGCGGTCGGGGCGTTGGCCGGTCATCATCATCACGTGGTTCGGGATGGTCTCCATCACCGGCAGCGAGGTGGCCTTCGGGAGATGCAGGCCGCCTGCGCGCAGCGCGAAGAGGTTCGGGGTCAGCGTGGAGCTGATCTCACCGGGCCGGCAGCCGTCGGTGACCAGCACGTAGGCGCGCTTCGGGGACGCCGCAGCCGAGGTGCCGGCGGCCGATGCCGCCGAGGCGGAGAAGGCGACCCCGGCAGCGCTCGCCGCGGCGCCCGCGATGAGCACGCGGCGTCCCGTGCGCAGCTGGGCGAGCCCGGTGGCGTAGGGGCGGTCGGCGTCGTCGCGGTAGGCCGGCCCGCAGGAGTGGGTCTCGTGCATCACGACCCCGCCTTCACCGGAGCGTCGGCCTGGGTGAGGGTGTTGCTGCCGGCCTTGGTCAGGTAGGAGACCGACCAGGTGATCGGCGTCGCCGGGTCGCGGCGGTCGCCGATGACGTACCAGTCGCACTGGGTGCGGGCCGGGGTGATGTCGAGGATGCAGAAGCCGTGGCTGTCGAAGTCGAGGTACTCGATGTGCGGGTTCGCCGCCTTGATCGCGGCCTCCACCACCAGGCTGGTCGTGCGCGGGGGGCTGCCGGTGTAGTCCTTGAGGTTGTTGGAGGTGACCGAGGCGCCGACGAACTCCACGGCGAGGGACGGGACGTCCTGGCTCAGCGGCGAGGGGTCGGAGGGCAGGTTGGCCGCCCAGCCCGAGTGGATGTCGCCGGTGATGAAGACGACGTCGTCGATCTTGTTCGAGGCCAGGTGGGAGAAGACCGTGCGCCGGTCGGCGGTGTAGCCGTCCCACTGGTCGGTGTTGTACGGGAGGCCCTCGGCGGGCAGGACGCCGGTGGCGCCCGAGATCGCGGAGCCGATCTCGGGCGGCAGCGTGCCGAACTCCACGGGCGCGATCATCACCGGGTTGCCGATGACCTTCCACTGCACCTCGGTGGCGCTCAGCGAGCGCTTGAGCCAGGCCATCTGCGCCGCACCCGTGATGGTGCGGGTCGGGTCGTCGACCTCGGACGGCGCGTCGGTGCCGGGGAACGAGACCTGCTCGGAGCGGTAGGAGCGCAGGTCGAGCATGCTGATCTCGGCCAGGCGACCGAACCGGAAGCGCCGGTAGAGGCGGTCGCCGTCGCCGAGGGCGGCGGTGCCGTTCATGCGCACCGGCATCCACTCGTCGTACGCGCGGTGGGCGCGGGCCCGGCGCCGCTCCCAGCTGCCCTCGGTGGCCGGGTCGTGGTTGGCCGCACCGCCCGACCACTGGTTGTCGGCGACCTCGTGGTCGTCCCACGTGATGATCCACGGGTACTTCGCGTGCAGATCGGCGAGGTCGGGATCGGTCTTGTACTGCGCGTGCCGCTGGCGGTAATCGGCGAGCAGCAGGACCTCCTTCGCGGGCACGTGCGGGCGGATGTCCTCGTTCGTCGGGCCGTAGCCGTACTCGCCGGGGCCGTACTCGTAGAAGTAGTCGCCGAGGTGGACGATCAGCTCCAGGTCGTCGCGTGCCGCCAGACCGCGGTAGACCGCGAAGTAGCCCGACTGCCAGTTCGCGCACGAGGTGAACCCGATGCGCAGCGAGCGCAGGGCGGCGTCCTCGCGCGGGGCGGTGCGGGTGCGACCGACGCGGCTCGTCGCGCCGACCGCGTGGAAGCGGTAGTAGTACCAGGTGGCGGGACTCAGGCCGTCGACGTCGATCTTCACCGTGTGGTCGCGGGCGGCGGAGGTGGCGACCTTGCCGCGGCGCACGATGCGGCGGAAGGCGCGGTCGGTGGCGACCTCCCAGGTCACCCGCACCTCGGGGCCGACGCCGGAGCCGGGGAGGGCGGCAGCGGACGGCGTCACCCGCGTCCACAGCACGACGCGGTCGGGCAGCGGGTCGCCCGAGGCGACCCCGTGCTGGAAGACCCGGCTCCCGGCACGCTCGGCGGCCGATCCCGCAGCGCCAGCGGTCTCCGCAGCGCCCGCCGCGTCGGCCGGCGGCAGCAGGCCCAGGCCCGCGGTCGCCAGACCTGCGGCGGCGGTTCCGGTGGCCACGACGGCCCGGCGGGTGAGGGCGGGATCGATCGGGGAGGAGGGTCCAGAGGTACTCACGCGCACTCAACGCGCGATGCCCCCGGGGGTGACGGGCCGCAGCGACCTGTCACCTGTTCTTCACCCGCGCGACACGGTGCCGCGGATGCGTGCCGGGAGCGCGTCGTCGCGGGGATCGCCCTGGCAGGCGTAGTCGGTGTTCTGGTCGCAGTCCAGGCGGCGGCTGCCGTTGACGAGGGTGACCGTGACGTAGCGCACGTCGCGCACCGAGAACGGCACGCGCACGCGGGCGTCGCCGGAGCGGTCGAGCCGCACGGGGACGTCGCGGAACCGACCGTTCGCCGTGCGGGTCGTCACGACCGCGGCCGATCCGCGCGCGGTGTCGGGCAGGTCGAGATCGAGGCGCAGGCGCCAGGACGACGCGCGCAATCCCGAGGCGGGATCGAAGCGGATGGTCGCCGACGTCAGGTGGTCGAGCGAGGTGCTCTGCCACCCGGAGCTGCGCCGGCTCGGCCCGAGCGAGCCGCGCGTCCACAGGGGTGCGGGCCGGTACGCCTCGCCTTCGCTGTAGACCGACGCCGGATGGGTGTTCGCCGCGGAGAAGTCCGCGAAGGCGCGTGCGAGGTCGATGCCGTGGTCGCGGCGCAGCACCTTGTCGATGGCCTGGAGGGAGTAGAGGTCGGGCGCGCCCCGGCTGCCGTCGGCCAGCTGGAAGATGTGGCGCACGAGCACCGGCAGCGGGCCGGAGCGCCTCGGGAAGCGCTCGGTGAGGTAGCGGATGAAGAGCCAGTCGCCGTAGGGGCGGGCGCCCTCGAAGAGGTCCATGCTCGAGCGCGGGTCGCCGAGCGGACCGGCGGGCAGGTACTGCCGGTTGTCGTCGACGCCGTCGAAGACCTCGTCCTCGGCCCAGGTGGCGGTCGCCTCCAGGAGCCAGGGGTCCTCGGCGACGTCGTAGGCGTACTGGACGGCGTGGAAGTACTCGTGCGCGACCGTCACCCGCAGGTTCTCCAGGGGCGTGTTGGTCGGGAACTGGCTCGTGGCGTAGTCGTTGTCGAGCGAGCAGTAGGCCCACACGTCGTAGGGGCCGTTCGCCGGCACCGACTCGTCGGTCGTGCAGTAGCCGTAGAGCCCCTGGGAGCCGAGGTCCTCCAGGTAGAGGTCGGGCAGGTCGTTGCCGCCGGCGCCCTGGTCGCTGAGGACGGCGCGGTAGCCGGCCGCCCGGTAGAGACGCTGGACCTTCGCCACGGTGCTCGCCACGGTCTCGACGTAGTCGGGCACCCCGTCGCCGTCGGCGTCGGTGGTGTCGATCGAGGAGCCGCCCAGGAAGCTGGTGGACCAGTGCACGCACAGGCTCGCGGAGCAGTAGACCTGGTTGGTCGAGGGACGGGCCAGGAGCGCTCGGGCCTGGCTCCGCTGGGCTGCCGGGAGGGCCGAGGCGGTCAGGGCGAGCTCGCGCAGCACCGTGCTGGCGTCGTCCCCGGAGTGCGGGGAGCGCGTGCGGCGGGCGGCGGTGTCGGCGGAGCCGCCGAGGAGGTCGCGGGCGGCATCGAGGGCGTGCTCGGCGCGGGTGCGCGCGCTGTCCGCGGCGGGCGAGCCGGACGCGGGTGAGGCATCGGCGGCGTCGGCCGCGGAGGAGGGGCCGGACAGCAGGCCGAGGGCCAGGAGGCCCGCAGCGGGGAGGGACAGGAGCCGGGATCGCGCCGAGTGAGCCACGTCACCACTGTCTCACGCACGAGCGCCGGGTGGGACGGATCCCACCCGGCGCTCGATGCACGCGTGCTGGATCAGACGCGGCGCAGGACCGCGGTGACCACGCCGATGATCTGCGCGTGCGTGCCGTCGATCGGGTCGTAGGCGGCGTTGTGGGGCATGAGCCAGACCTTGCCGTCGCGGCGCTGGAGGGTCTTCACCGTGGCCTCCCCGTCGAGGAGGGCGGCCACGATCTGGCCGTTGTCGGCGGTCTGCTCCTTGCGGACGACGACGTAGTCGCCGTTGCAGATCGCGGCCTCGATCATCGAGTCGCCGACGACCTGGAGGAGGAAGAGCTGCCCCTCGCCCACCAGCTGCTTGGGCAGCGGGAAGACGTCCTGCACCTGCTCCTCGGCGAGGATCGGACCGCCGGCGGCGATGCGGCCCACGACGGGCACCAGCGCGGCCGCCGGGACGACGTCGCCGATGCCGGTGGTGTCGGGACCGGTGTCGTCGCCGGAGGAGATCGAGCGCCGAGCCGCGAGGACCTCGGGCAGGAAGACCTCGAGGGCACGGGGGCGGTTGGCGTCGCGCTTGAGGAAGCCCTTCTCCTCCAGCACCCGCAGCTGGTGGGCGACGCTCGAGGTGCTGGTCAGGCCGACGGCCTGGCCGATCTCGCGCATGCTCGGCGGGAAGCCGCGCTTCTCGATGGCCTCCTTGATGGTGGCGAGCACCTTCAGCTGGCGCTGGGTCAGGCCCGTGGCGTCGGGCGGCCCGTCGGGGAGCTCGGTGACGGTCTCGCCGGAGGTCGCACGGGGGTTGTCGCTGGACTTCTTGCTCGGCATGGGCCGACGGTAACGGTCACGACGGCGGCATTCAAACATCTGTTCGATACCGGCGTGTCGTCGACAGGCTGCCCGACATCTCGAACATCCGTGCGAAGTCGACGGCGTTTCGCTCTTGTGTTCGATCGAACACCTGATCTAACCTCGAACGCAGATCGAACGTCTGTGCGAGAACCTCCGAGCCGATCCGGTTCTGTCGGTCCTCGCCGATAGACATCGATCCGCACCAGCTGATCGACCGATCGAACCCCGTGCACCGACCTTCCCCGAGGAGCACCCGATGGCCACCACCCTCATCCTTCCCGCCGCCAGCGGCGCGTCCGCCGCCCCCCGCGCCGCCGCTGCGGTGGCGTCTCGCCGGCCCGCTCGTCCGGCCTCCGGCGGGGTCCGCCTCACCCGGCGCGGCCGGCTCGTGGTGCTGCTGCTCTCGCTGGCGATCGTCCTGGGCGTCGGCGTCGCCCTCTCGGGTGGCTCGGTGGCCACTCAGGAGCCCGGTACGGCCGAGCCGACCCAGACCCTGATCGTCCGCTCGGGCCAGACGCTGTGGGACATCGCCGCCGCCCGTACCGACGAGGGCGACGTCCGGGGCATGGTCGAGCGGATCGAGCGGCTCAACGCCCTCGACAGCGCCGAGGTCACCGCTGGTCAGCGCCTGGTGGTTCCCGCGAACTGACATCGCGCCTCGCGCGTGCCGGCACGCGCAGGAACGCGCACGAACATCGTCGGTCGCCTCGACCCCGGCCGACGAGTAGGGGAAGACGAGGGGCGGGCCCGTAGGCCCGCCCCTCGCGCCGTCCCGGCCGGGGCCCGCGCGGGCCGGGGCGCCGTCCGTCGGCCATGCCGGTCGCGAAATCGAGGTGCCCGAACCCGATCGCGCCCTCACAATGGCTGCCCGTGGGACATGTCGAGGTGACCGGGATCCGTTACGAGCTCCCCGACGGCCGGGTGCTGCTCGAGGATGTGGGTTTCCGCGTCGGCGACGGCGCCAAGGTGGCCCTGGTCGGCGCGAACGGCGCAGGCAAGACCACGCTCTTCCGCATCATCACCGGCGAGATCGCCCCGCACGCCGGCGTCGTCACGCGCTCGGGCAGTCTCGGCGTGATGGGTCAGTTCGTCGGGGTGACCGCCGCGGGGGAGGAGCAGCCGACCGTCGCCGACCTGCTGCTCTCGGTCGCGCCGCCGGCGGTGCGCGATGCGGCCCGCGAGGTCGACCGCTGGGAGCGGGCGCTCATGGAGACCGACGACGAACCCACCCAACTGGCCTACGCCACCGCGCTCGGCGAGTACGGCGACGCCGGGGGGTACGACCTCGAGGTGCTGTGGGACGTCTGCACGATCGCCGCGCTCGGCGTGCCCTACGACCGGGCGAAGTACCGCGCGGTGACGAGCCTGTCGGGCGGGGAGCAGAAGCGGCTGGTGCTGGAGTACCTCCTGCGCGGACCCGACGACGTCCTGCTGCTCGACGAGCCGGACAACTACCTCGACGTGCCGGGCAAGATCTGGCTCGAACAGCGCATCGCCGCCTCGCCCAAGACGATCGTGATGATCAGCCACGACCGCGAGCTGCTGAACAACACCGCGACCCGCATCGTCACCGTCGAGCTCGGGCACGCCGGCAACCTCGTATGGACCCATCCCGGCGGATTCGCCTCGTACCACGAGGCCCGCCGTGATCGGTTCGCCCGCCTCGAGGAGCTGCGCAAGCGCTGGGACGAGGAGCACGCCAAGCTCAAGGCGCTCGTCCTGCGCTTGAAGATCAAGGCCGAGTACAACGACGGGATGTCGAGCCAGTACCGCGCCGCGCAGACCCGACTGCGGAAGTTCGAGGAGGCCGGGCCGCCCACCGAGCAGCCGCGGGAGCAGCAGGTGACCATGCGCCTGCAGGGCGGGCGCACCGGGAAGCGGGCCGTGGTCTGCGAGCAGCTCGAGCTCACCGGCCTGATGCGGCCCTTCGACCTCGAGGTGTGGTTCGGCGAGCGGGTCGCGGTGCTCGGCTCGAACGGGTCGGGCAAGTCCCACTTCCTGCGACTGCTGGCCGCCGGCGGTACCGATCCCGACGTCGAGCAGCGGCCGGTCGAGGAGCGCCCGATCGAGCCGGTGCGTCATCGCGGACTCGCCCGGCTCGGCGCCCGGGTACGTCCCGGCTGGTTCGTGCAGACCCACGAGCATCCCGAACTGGTCGGGCGCACGCTGCTGGAGATCCTCGGCCGCGGCAACCGCACCGCCGACGGGCGCGGCCGTGACGGCATGGGGCGCGAGCAGGCCAGTCGGGTGCTCGACCGTTACGAGCTCTCCGCATCGGCCGAGCAGCGGTTCGACTCCCTGAGCGGTGGCCAGCAGGCCCGCTTCCAGATCCTGCTGCTCGAACTGTCCGGTGCGACGCTGCTGCTGCTCGACGAGCCGACCGACAACCTCGACGTGCAGTCCGCCGAGGCGCTCGAGGCCGGACTCGAGGCCTTCGAGGGCACGGTCGTCGCGGTCACCCACGACCGCTGGTTCGCCCGCGGTTTCGACCGCTTCCTGGTCTACGGCTCCGACGGGGAGGTCTACGAATCCCCCGAGCCGGTCTGGGACGAGCAGCGGGTGGAGCGGGTGCGATGAGCGGCCGCTCGATCCACGCGGTCCCGCTGAGCGACGACGCCGCCCTCGCCGCGTGGAACGCCGTCCTCGCTCACGGCGAGAGCCACGGCCGGGAACGCTACGCCACGCCGTGGGCGCTCCCGGAGATGCTCGAGCGGCTGCGGGGGCCCGAGCACGGGATGGTCTACGAGGCGTGGGCGCTCACCGAGGACGACGTCGTCCGGGCCTCGGCCCTGGTCGAGTACCGCACGACCGACAACGTCGAGCGCATCGATGCGACGGTGGTGGTCGATCCCGACCACCGGGGGCGCGGGCTCGGCTCGGCGCTCCTCGACGCCATGGTCGAGCGGACGCGGGCGCTCGGGCGCACCCGCCTGGGCGCCGACGCGTGGTGGCCGATGGAGGCCGGTACCGACGGTGTCGGCACGCTCGGCGCCGACTTCCTGCGGGCGCGGGGTTTCGCCCTCGGCAGCTCCGAGATCCTGCGGGTGCTGACGTTGCCCACGCCCGACGCCGTCCTCGACCGCCTCGCCGCCGATGCCGCGACCCACCATGCGGACTACCGGATCGTCGCCTTCGTCGGGCCGGTGCCCGACGGGTTCGCGGCCGGATGGGCGACCCTCGCGGGCTCCCTGGAGGCCGAGGCGCCGACCGGCGGCATCGAGATCGAGGCCGCCGACCACGGCGTCGAGGGGCTGCGCACCGAGGAGGCCCTGATGGTGCGGCAAGGGCGCACGCCGCACCGTGCCGTCGCGGTGGACGCCGCCGGTGACGTCGTGGCCTACACCGAGCTCGTGACCACCGCCCACGAGCCCGAGCGGGCCTATCAGTGGGGCACCCTCGTGCGCGCCGACCACCGCGGGCATCGGCTCGGGATGGCGGTCAAGGTGGCCGCCCAGCGCCTGCTCCAGCAGCACGCCCCCGGCGTCCGGGAGGTCTTCACCTGGAACGCCGAGGAGAACGGCCCGATGATCGCGGTCAACGAGGCGCTCGGGTTCCGGGCCGTCGAGAGGGCCGGCTGGTTCGAGCGCCGGTTGGACTGAGGCGTCTCCCGGCGCGGGCGCTGCCCGGAGGCGGAGATGGAGACGCCCCCGGCCGATCACCTCGGAGACGGAGGTGGTGATCGGACGGGGGCGCCTGACATGCCGGCGGGTGGCCTCACAGGGACCCCACGCCCCAACACCCGCGGCATGTGCGGGTCGCGCCGTGTGGCGGCGGGCGACCCGGGATCAGGATCAGGAGTTCGTGGTCTGCGCGTCGGAGTCGAGCGACAGCGTCGCGGTCTTCTCCTGGCCTCCTCGGGTGTAGGTGACGGTGACCTGGTCGCCGGGCCGGTAGGACCGGATGGTGGCGACGAGGGAGTCCGAGCCGGTGATCACGTGGTCGTCGACCTTGGTGATGACGTCGCCCTTCTGCAGACCGGCCTTGGCCGCCGTCGACTCGTCGCCGATCTCGGCGATCTTCGCGCCGTTGGTCAGCCCGACCTCGGCCGCGCTGTCCGACGCGGCAGCGTCGGTCACCGAGATGCCGAGGCGTGCGTGGGTGGGCGTCTCGCCGTTGAGCATCTGCTCGATGATCGGCTGCACCTCGTCGATCGGGATCGCGAAGCCGAGACCGATCGAGCCGCCCTCCTCGGTGCCGCCGAACGGCGAGGAGGAACCCGAGGACGCCGTCTGGATCGAGGCGTTGATGCCGACGACGTGGCCCGCCATGTCGACGAGCGGACCGCCGCTGTTGCCGGGGTTGATCGCGGCGTCGGTCTGGATGGCCGGGTAGACCGTGGAGTTGCCCTGCCCGTCGCTGCCGACGTCGACCGGGCGGTCGAGTGCGCTGACGATGCCGCTGGTGACCGTGGACTCCAGGCCGAAGGGCGAGCCGATGGCGACGACGTCCTGGCCGACCTTGAGGTCGGTGGACTTGCCGAACGTGGCCGGGGTCAACCCGCTGACGCCGTCGGCCTGGATCACGGCGGTGTCGGTGAGCGGGTCGGTGCCCAGCACCTTCGCGCTGTGGGTGGAGCCGTCGTTGAAGGCGACCGTGATCGTGCCGTTGTCGCCGGCGACCTCGACCACGTGGTTGTTGGTGAGGATCTTGCCGTCGGAGCTGAGGATGATGCCCGACCCGGATCCGGCCTCGGTGCTGCCCTGCACGTAGATCTTCACGACCGAGGGGAGCACGGTGGCGGCCACCTTCTCGACCGAGCCGTCCGCGGCGGTGGTGTCGGTGGAGTCGACGACCGAGTCGGCGGTCTTGAGGCTCGACGGGCTGGCCGAGCTCGAGGCGGACGAGTTGCCGCCGTCGTCGACGGCGTTCCAGGCGGCCGCCCCGCCGAACCCGCCGATACCGCCGGCGACGAGCGCCGCCGCGACCACGGCGGCGGCGAGACCGCCGCGGCGCTGCTTGGCGGGAGCCGCGGATGCGGCGGGGAGCGGCTGGCCGAACGGGGAGTCCGCAGCCGGGTCGCTGACCGGACCGGTCGAGGCGATGTCGGAGGCGGGCGTCGGGAAACCGTGGCCCGGGTAGGTCGGGAAGGCCGCAGTGGACTCGGGCGCCGGGGGCTCCCAGCGGGGCGCGTCGGTCGGTGCCTGCTCCGTGGAGGGCTGCTCGGCCGCGGGCTGCTCGGGGGTCGGCTGGATCGGGGCGGTCTCGTCGGCGCCGTCGCCGATCGGGCCGCCGGGAGTCTCGGGCTGGTCGTTCATGTTGTCGAGATTGCCCGGCCACTCTGTGACGAACCTGAGGAGCGCCTGCAAGGTCACCGAAAGATGTCGACGGATCGGGCCGGTTCGGGGCGGCCCAGCCCTTGTGATGCAGTGTGTCGCCGGTCACACTCTGCGCATGACTCCGGAGCCTTCCTTCGTCGACGACCGTCTCGCGCACTGGGCCGAGGTGAAGCCCGATGAGGTCTGCATGGAGTACCTCGGTCGCTCCTGGACCTGGGCGCAGTGGAACGACCGGGTGCGGCGTGCCGCCGGCGCCCTGGCCGATCTCGGGGTCGCGCGCGGCGACGTCGTCGCCTTCCTCGACAAGAACCACCCCGCGGGTGTGGAGGTCTCGCTCGGGGCGGGTCTGCTGGGCGCCGCCACCGCGATCGTGAACTTCCGGCTCGCGGGCGACGAGCTGGACTACGTCATCAACGACTCCGGCGCCCAGGTGCTCGTGGTGGGCACCGAGCTGATGCCGCAGATCGAGAAGATCCGGCCGCTGCTCACGGGGGTGCGGGCCGTGATCGAGGTGACGCCGTCCGGTGAGGACGACGAGTACGAGGCGCTGCTGGAGAAGGCCACGCCGCTGGGCCGCCAGCCCGGCACCTCGCCCGAGGACACCTACCTGGTGCTCTACTCCTCGGGCACCACCGGTCGACCCAAGGGCGTCATGCTCAGCCACGCCAACCTCGTCGCCCACACCGTGTACTCCCACGACGGATGGGAGTTCGAGCCCGGCGACAAGTCGATGGTCGCGATGCCGCTCTTCCACGTCGGCGGGTCGTCGTACGTGCTCTTCGGTCTGCACGATGGCATCGGCACCGTGATGACCCGCGACCCCGACGGCGCCTCGCTCGCCGGCGCGATCCTGGCCGGCGCGAACCGCACGTTCCTCGTGCCGGCGGTGCTCGCCCAGGTGCTGCAGTCCGGGCCGGACGCCGTCGCGCTGTTCTCGCGGTTGCGCACCTACACCTACGGCGCGGCCCCGATGCCCGCCCCGCTGCTGCGCGCGGCGATGGAGGCCTGGCCCGAGACCGACTTCATGCAGGTCTACGGCCTCACCGAGGTCTCGGGCGTGGCCACGCACCTGCTGCCCGAGGAGCACCGCGACGCCGACCACCCCGAGCGACTCGTCTCGGCGGGTCGGGCGATCCCAGGCGTCGAGATCCGCATCGTCGACGCCGCCACCCTCTCCGACGTGCCCGAGGGCGAGCACGGCGAGATCTGGCTCAAGACGCCCCAGCTGATGAAGGGCTACCTGAACAAGCCCGACGCGACCGCGGAGGTCATCACGCCGGACGGCTGGTTCCGCACCGGCGACATCGGCCGCCTCGACGACGGCGGCTTCCTCTTCGTCGAGGACCGGCTCAAGGACATGATCATCAGCGGCGGCGAGAACATCTACAGCCCCGAGGTCGAGCGGGTGCTCGCCGAGCATCCGGCGGTGATGGAGGTCGCGATCATCGGCGTCCCCGACGACCAGTGGGGCGAGGCGGTCAAGGCCGTCGTCTCGCTCAAGCCCGGCACGTCGGCCACGCCCGAGGAGCTCATCGCCTACTGCCGCGAGCACCTGGCGCACTACAAGTGCCCCAAGAGCGTCGACATCCTCGAGCTGCTGCCGCGCAACCCGACCGGCAAGATCCTCAAGCGCGAGCTGCGGGCGCCGTACTGGGCCGACCGGGATCGGGCGGTCTGACCGGGCTCGAGTGGTCCCAGGCGTCCCACTCGTCAGGTGAGACTGTCGGTTCGTGACGCAAGTCTTGCCTGACCAATGGCAGGAGTCACCGGGCGCCCGGTGACTCCTGAGGCCGCCCCACCCCCCGTGGACGCCTCCCCATCCGTTCACCTGCGTCCGATTCGATGGGAACGTGCTGCACCGCTCCGATCTCGCGCCCGCCCCGCGCACCCTCGTCGACGTCGTCCGCGCCACGGTGCTCGATCACCCGGACGCCGTCGCGCTCGACAATGGCGCCGAGCAGCTGACGTACGCGGAGTTCGCCGAGGCCGCCGAGGCGGTGGCCCTCGAGCTGGCCGACCTCGGCATCGGGCGCGGCGACCGGGTCGGGGTGCGGCTGCCGAGCGGCACGGTCGACCTCTACGTGGCGATCCTCGGCGTCCTGGTCGCGGGTGCGGCCTACGTGCCGGTCGACGTCGACGATCCCGACGAGCGGGCGCGCACGGTGTTCGGCGAGGCCGACGTGGCGGCGGTCGTCGGAGCCGGCTTGGCGATCGAACCGCGGGTGCGGCGCGAGCCGATCGAGGTCGCCGACCCGGGCATCGAGGACGACGCGTGGGTGATCTTCACCTCCGGCTCCACCGGGACGCCGAAGGGCGTGGCCGTCACCCACCGCAACGCCGCCGCGTTCGTCGACGCCGAGGCGCGGCTGTTCTGCCAGACGCGCCCGCTGGGACCGGGCGACCGCGTGATGGCCGGCCTCTCGGTGGCCTTCGACGCCAGCTGCGAGGAGATGTGGCTGGCGTGGCGCTACGGCGCGTGCCTGGTGCCGGCGCCGCGCGCCCTGGTCAAGAGCGGCCTGGACGTCGGGCCGTGGCTGATCGCCAACGACATCACCGTCGTCTCCACGGTGCCGACGCTGGTGAGCCTGTGGCCGGAGGAGGCGCTGCGCCGCGTGCGCCTGCTCATCCTCGGCGGCGAGGCACTGCCGCCGGAGGTGGCCGAGCGGCTCGTCGGTGTGACGTCCGGCGGCGTCGTCCGGGAGGTGTGGAACACCTACGGCCCGACCGAGGCCACCGTGGTGGCGTGTGCGGCGCCGGTGCATGCCGGCGAGCCGGTGCGCATCGGGCTGCCGCTCGACGGCTGGGACCTCGCGGTCGTCGACGCCGAGGGCCACCCGGTCGCGCCGGGCGAGACCGGAGAGCTGATCATCGGCGGGGTCGGCCTGGCCCGCTACCTCGACCCCGCCAAGGACGCCGAGAAGTACGCGCCGATGCCGACCCTGGGCTGGGGGCGCGCCTACCGCTCCGGCGACCGGGTCGTGCTCGACGAGGCCGGCCTGCTCTTCGCCGGCCGCGCCGACGATCAGGTGAAGGTGGGCGGACGTCGCATCGAGCTCGGCGAGCTCGACTCCGCGCTGCTCGGGCTCCCCGGGGTGGTCGCGGCGGCCGCCGCGGTGCGGCGCAGCAAGGCCGGCAATCAGCTGCTCGTCGGGTACGTGAGCGTCGAGGACGCCTTCCGGCTCGACCGCGCCACCGCGTTGCTGCGCGAGCGCCTGCCGGCCGCGCTCGTGCCGCGGCTCGCCGTCGTCGACGACCTGCCGACCCGCACCTCGGGCAAGGTCGACCGCGACGCGCTGCCCTGGCCCCTGCCGGCCGCCGGCGCCGCGGCAGCCGTCGAGCTCGCGGGCGCGGCGGCCGTCGTCGCCGAGGTGTGGAACGAGGTGCTCGGGGCCTCGGTGAGCAGCCCGGACGACGACTTCTTCCTGCTCGGCGGCGGGTCGCTCGCCGCCGCCCAGGTCGTCACCCTGTTGCGGCGCACCCACCCCGAGGTCGCCGTCGGCGACCTCTACGACCACCCCACGCTGGCCGGCCTCGCCGCCCACCTCGACACCCTCGGCAGCGAGGAGCTGCCGACGCGCGACCACGACATCAAGCCCACGCCCCGCAAGACCCAGATCGGCCAGGGCGTTGCCGCGGTCGCTCTGCGCACCCTGGCCGCGCCGCGAGCGCTGGTGTGGGCCGGAGTGGCGGCGCGGCTCGCCCACGACGTCGGCGATCGGGCCGGTCTGGCCGCGGCCACCGGATGGCTGCCGGCCGTCTCGTGGTGGTGGCTGACCCTCGGGCTCGTCGCCTTCGTGAGCCCGCCGGCCCGCATGCTGCTCGCGGCCGCCGTCGCGCGGGCCTGGCTGCACGGCGTCGTCCCGGGGGAGTACCCGCGCGGCGGTCGCGTGCACCTGCGGCTGTGGGCCGCCGAACGCTCGGTCGAGCATCTCGGTGCGGTCTCGGTCGGCGGCGCCGTCCTGATGCCCTGGTACGCCCGCCTGCTCGGCGCGACGGTCGAGAAGGACGTCGACCTGCACGCGATCCCGCCCGTCACCGGCTTCCTGCGCCTGGGCCGGGGCTGCTCGATCGAGCCCGAGGTCGACCTGAGCGGTCACTGGATCGACGGCGACGTGCTGCATCTGGGCGCCATCAGCGTCGGCCGCGACGCCCGGGTCGGCACCCGCTCGACCCTGTGCCCCGGCGCGTTCGTCGGCGACGAGGCCGAGGTGGCGCCGGGCTCGGCGGTGCTCGACCCGGTGCCCGCCGGCGAGTTCTGGTCGGGTGCCCCGGCCCAGCGGGTGCGCGGCTCGGCCCGCGGCCCGTGGTCCGAGCGGCCCGCCACCTCGCCGTGGTGGCGCCTCGCCTTCGCCGCCTGCGGCCTGCTGATCGCCGGCCTGCCGGCAGTGGCGGCCGCACTCACCGGCCTGGTGGTCCTCCTCCTGACCGGGACGCCGTCCGGTACCGGCGCGAGCGCGCTCCTGCGGCTCTCGCTCGTGTGGTGGCTGCCCGCGACGGCCGCCGGGTACGCCGTCCTGGCGTTGCTCGTGCTGATCGTGGTGCGGGTGGCCGGCCGCGGGCTCGACTCCGGTGTGCACCCAGTGCGCAGCGGACCGGCCCTGCGCGTGTGGGTGACCTTGCGGGTGCTCGACGAGGCCCGCACCTGGCTCTTCCCGCTCTACTCCTCGACCCTCACCCCCATCTGGCTGCGGCTGCTCGGTGCGCGGGTCGGCTCGGGGGTGGAGGCCTCCACCGTGCTGCTCGTGCCGGCGCTGACCAGCGTCGGGGAGCTCGCGTTCCTCGCCGACGACACCCTGCTGGGGGGCTACGAGCTCGGCGGCGGCTGGATGCGCATGGAGAAGGTGAAGGTCGGCAAGCGCTCCTTCCTCGGCAACTCCGGCATGGCGGCTCCGGGCCGCAAGGTGCCGAAGCGCTCGCTCGTGGCGGTGCTCTCGGCCGCCCCGCAGCGCAAGGTCGCGCGGGCCGGGGTCTCCTGGCTCGGCAGCCCGCCCGCACCGCTGCGCCGTACCGCCGAGGAGGTCGACGAGGGCCGTACCTACGCCCCGCCCACCCGGCTGCGGGTCGCCCGGGCATGCTGGGAGATCGCCCGCCTGGTGCCGGCCGCGGCGGCTGTCTCCCTGCCGTTCCTCGTCGGGCTCACCGCCCTGGCAGCGGCCGACGCCGTCGGCGGCCCCGCCGGGGCGCTCGTCGGCCTGGTGACCGCCGCGTTCGCGCTGCTGGTCGCCGGGCTGGTGGCCGCCGTCCTCGCCGTGGCGGCGAAGTGGGCGCTGGTCGGGCGCCATCGGGCGGGCTCGCGGCCGCTGTGGAGCTCGTTCGTGTGGCGCAACGAGCTGGCCGACACCTTCGTCGAGATGGTCGCCGCGCCCTGGTTCGCCTCCGGCGCCCTCGGCACCCCGCTGCTGGCGGTGTGGTTCCGGGCCCTGGGCGCGCAGATCGGCCGCGGCGTGTGGTGCGAGAGCTACTGGCTGCCCGAGACCGACCTCGTCGAGCTCGGCGACGGCGCCGTGGTCAACCGGGGCAGCGTCGTCCAGACCCACCTCTTCCACGACCGCGTGCTCGCGATGGACGGCGTCCGCATCCGCCGTGGCGGCACCCTGGGACCCAACTCGGTGCTCCTGCCGTCGGCCAGCATCGGCCGGCACGCTACGGTCGGTCCGGTGTCGTTGGTGATGAGGGGTGAGTCGGTGCCCGACAGGACGATCTGGATCGGCAACCCGATCGGCCCGTGGGTCGGGGAGGTCCCGACCGCGTGAAGCTGCCTGTCGCCGACCCCTACCTCCCCGGCCACGGCGATCCGTCCTACGCCGTCGAGCACTACGACCTCGATCTCTCCTACGCGGTCGAGGGCAACCGCCTGGCCGGTGACGCCCGGCTGCGGGTGCGCCTGCGCGAGGACGCCGACCGCATCGTGCTCGACCTGGCCGGGCTGAAGGTCGAGAAGGTGCGTCTCGAGGGCGCCCGCCTCGGCAAGCACCACCACCGCTCCGACCGGCTCGTGCTCCAGTTCGCCCAGACGGTCGCGGCGGGGGAGGAGCTCACGGTCGCGGTGCGCTACTCCGGCAACCCGCGCCCGGTCATCGACCGCCACCACGGCGACGCCGGGTGGGAGGAGCTCGCCGACGGCGTCATCGTGGCCGCCCAACCGCACGGTTCGCCCACCTGGTTCCCCTGCAACGACCGGCCCGACGACAAGGCCACCTACCGCATCGCCGTCACCACCCCGGCCGGCTACCGCGTGGCCAGCAACGGCGAGCTCGTCGAGCACCGCCGCGGCGGCAGCCGCGAGACCTGGGTGCACGCGATGGAGACCCCGATGGCCACCTACCTGGCCACCGTGCAGATCGGCCGCTACCGGCTCACCGAGACCGACGCCGACGGCATCCCGGTGCGCACGATCGGCCCCGACGACGTCGACCTCGCCGGCTCCTTCGACCTCCAGCCGCAGATGATGGCGGCCTTCCTCGACCTCTTCGGGCCCTACCCGTTCGGCTCCTACACCGCCGTCATCACCGACGACGACCTGGAGATCCCGCTGGAGAGCCAGGGGCTGTCGACCTTCGGCCGCAACTTCGCCGCCCCCGTGTGGGAGCGCACCCGACTCATCGCGCACGAGCTGGCGCACCAGTGGTTCGGCAACGCCGTCACCCTCGCCCGGTGGCGCGACATCTGGCTGCACGAGGGCTTCGCCTGCTACGCCGAGTGGCTGTGGTCGGAGCACAGCGGCCAGCGCAGCACCGACGAGCTCGCCGCGCACTTCCACGAGCGCCTGGCCGGACTCGACCAGGACCTGCTGCTCGCCGACCCGGGCCCGGAGCTGATGTTCGACGACCGCGTCTACAAGCGCGGCGCGCTCGCGCTGCACGCCGTCCGCGGTCTGCTGGGCGACGAGGCGTTCTTCGATCTGCTGCGCCGCTGGGTCGCCGACCACACCGGCCGCAGCGTCACCACCGAGGAGTTCCTCGGCTACGCCGACGCCCTCACCGGCGCCGACGTCAGCGGTCTGCTGCGTCCGTGGTTGTACGAGATGCCGCTGCCGGCACGTTCCTGAGCACCACCTCCAGGTCGATCGCCCCGCTGTCGGCGACGGCGACGGTGCCCACCCAGCCCTCGGGCAGGGGGACGGCGGCGGTGACGACGCCCTCGGCGGTGTCGGGGCCGACGTCCTCGGGGTCGCGGCGCAGGCCTGTGCCGTGGGCCTTGAGGATCGCCTCGACCCGGGTCCACTCATGCAGCCGCGCATCACCGGCCTCGACGTCGACGCCGACCGGCAGCGGCGACCGCGCGACCAGGACGACGCCGTCGGCGTAGGCCAGGCTCAGCGGGACGCCGTCCGCGGCACGCGGGCGGCCGTGCCCGGACGCGGCGCAGTGCGGGCACAGGCGGGTGATCGGCCCGACGGCGTCCTCGGCGGCCTCGCGCAGGAGTGCGCGGTCGGGGCTGCGTCGGCGTCCGGGCAGCCACAGCGCGGTGACCTCGACACGACGAGACCCCGGCCCCGCGGGCGGGAAGCCCACGGGACCGGGGTCCGATGCGTCGTGCGGAGGGCCGATCAGATGATCAGGCCCAGCGCTCGGAGGCCGGGGTGAAGGTCAGGCCCCGGTCGCCGGTGTAGATCTGCTTCGGGCGCGCGATCTTCTGCTCCTTGTCCTGCACCAGCTCGTTCCACTGCGCGAGCCAGCCCGGCGTGCGGCCGATGGCGAAGAGCACGGTGAACATCTCCGGCGGGAACTGGAATGCCTCGTAGATGAGGCCGGAGTAGAAGTCGACGTTCGGGTAGAGCTTGCGCTGCACGAAGTACTCGTCCTCGAGCGCGATCTTCTCCAGCTCCTGGGCGATCTTGAGCAGCGGGTTGACCCCGGTGACCTCGAAGACGTCGTCGCAGGCCTTCTTGATGATCTTCGCGCGCGGGTCGTAGTTCTTGTAGACCCGGTGCCCGAAGCCCATGAGGCGCTCGTTGCCGTTCTTCACGCCCTCGATGAAGGCGGGGATGTTCTCCAGCGAGCCGATGCGGCGCAGCATGCGCAGCACGGCCTCGTTGGCGCCACCGTGCAGCGGGCCGAACAGCGCGCCGACGCCGGCGGCCACGGCCGAGTACGGGTCGACCTGGCTGGAGCCCACCGAGCGCACCGCGTTGGTGGAGCAGTTCTGCTCGTGGTCGGCGTGCAGGATGAACAGGACGTCGAGGGCCTTGACCAGACGCTCGTCGGCCTCGTACTTCGCCTCGCTCATCTTGAACAGCATCGAGAGGAAGTTCGCGGTGTAGCTGAGGTCGTTGTCGGGGTAGACGAACGGCTTGCCCTGCGCGTGCCGGAACGACCAGGCGCCCAGCGTCGGCATCTTGGCGATCATGCGCACGATCTGCATGTGCCGGTTGTCGGCCTCGCTGATGTGCCGCGCGTCGGGGTAGAAGGTCGACAGGGCCCCCACCGACGCCATGAGCATCCCCATGGGGTGCGCGTCGTAGCGGAAGCCCTGCATGAACTCCTTGATGTTCTCGTGCACGAACGTGTGGTACGTGATCTCGTGCACCCAGGCCTCGTACTCGGCCTTGGTCGGCAAGGAGCCGTGGATGAGCAGGTAGGCGACCTCGAGGAACGTCGACTTCTCGGCCAGCTGCTCGATGGGGTAGCCCCGGTACTCGAGGATGCCCTTCTCGCCATCGATGTACGTCACCGAACTGCGGCACGAGGCGGTGTTCACGAAGCCGGGGTCGTAGACCGCGAGGCCGGGCGCGTCGCCCTCAGCCTTGATCTTGCCGAGGTCGGCGGCCTTGATGGTGCCGTCGACGATCGGTACCTCGTACTCCTGGCCCGTGCGGTTGTCGCGGACGGTCAGAGATTCAGTCACGCTCCCTAACCTAGTGGGCGTGTCGGGGCCACGGAATGCCGGGCGGGGTGGTGGAGAACCACCGGACAGTAGCTTCCGATTACCGGTCATCTGCGGGCTCGATCGGCTCAGGAGACCGGCTCAGGAGACCGGCTTCGCGGCGGCCGCGACCGTGCCCGACCCGGCCTGGGTCACGTAGCCGGCGTCCCACGCGACGGTGGCCTCGGGGTCGGCCTTGTCGCTGACCATCCAGTAGTCCATCTGGGTGCTGGCCGCCGTCACCGTCAGGACGCCGTACCCGTGGTCGTCGAGGTTGACGTACTTGATGTGCCGGTTGGCCGCGAGCAGACCCTCGCCCAGGACGTCGTCCACCGTGTGCGGCGGGACGCCGAGGATGTCGTCGAAGTTGTCGCTGGTCACCGAGGGCACCACGAACTCCACGCCCACGGTGCCGGAGGTCGGGTAGGTGCCGGTGTCGACGGGCAGGTCCATCGCCCAGGCGGTGTGGATGTCGCCGGTCAGCGCCACGACCCCCTCGATCGACTCCGCCGCGATGTGGTCGAAGAGGAGGCGCCGATCGGCGGTGTAGCCGTCCCACTGGTCGCTGTTGATCGTGGCCTCCGCCGGGAAGGGCCCGGCGAGCTGGTCGAGGACGTCGACGAACTGGCGCGGCACCGCGGCCAGCGACAGCGGGGCGATCATCACCGAGTTGCCCAGCAGCTTCCACTGCGCCCGCGACGTCGAGAGCCGACGCTTCAGCCAGGCCATCTGGGTCGCGCCGGTGATGCTGCGCTCGGGGGAGGCGACCGCCGGGTCGACCGGCACCGAGGTCTGCTCGTCGCGGTAGGTGCGCAGGTCCATCAGCACGAACTCCGCCAGCGTGCCGTAGGCGAGGGTGCGGTAGAGCCGCGTGCCGTCACCCAGGCGCGCGGTGCCGTCCAGACGCACCGGCATCCACTCGTCGTAGGCGCGGTGGGCGCGGGCCATGCGGCGTCCGTAGTCGCCCTCGGTGGCGGGGTCGTGGTTCTCCGCCCCGCCCTTCCAGGAGTTGTTGGCGACCTCGTGGTCGTCCCACACGGTGATGAAGGGGACGCGGCCGTGCAGGGCCATCAGGTCGGGGTCCTGCTTGTAGGAGGCGTGGCGCTGGCGGTAGTCGGCGAGGCTGAGGATCTCCAGCGCCGGCGCCGGCGAGCGCAGGTCGGTGTCCTTGTTCTCGTACTCGTAGAGGTAGTCGCCGAGGTGGACGACGGCGTCGAGGTCCTCGCGCGCGGCCAGGTGGCGGTAGGCGGAGAAGTAGCCCTCGGGGTAGTTGGAGCAGGAGACGACGCCGAAGCGCAGCTGCCGCGGCGCGGCGCCCGCGGCGGGCGCCGTCCGGGTGCGGCCGATCGGCGAGGTGGCGCCGGCGGCGTGGAAGCGGAACCAGTGGTCGGTGGCCGGGCGCAGTCCGGTGGCGTCGACCTTCACGGTGTGGTCGCGCGACGCGGAGGTCTCCAGGCGCCCGGAGCGCACCACGTGCCGGAAGGCGGGGTCGGTGGCGATCTCCCAGGCGACCTTCGTGCGCGGCCCCTTCTCCGAGCCCGGCGTCGCCTCGGGGATGGGGGTGACGCGGGTCCACAGGACGACGGCGTCCGGCAGGGGATCGCCGGAGGCCACTCCGTGCTGGAAGACGGCGCGGTCGCGGGCGGTGGGTGCGGCGACGGTGCTCGGCGCGGCCGCGGCGCGGGCGCCCAGCCCGGCGACGGGGGCGAGAGCGGCGGCCGTCGCCGCGGTGGCGACGACGGTGCGGCGGGGCAGCCGCTGCTGCCCGAGGCCGGAGCTCAGGCTGGGGCTCTGGGTGGGGCTCTGGGTCTGGTCCGGGGTGGGGTTCGAGGTGCTCACGACGCCTGGAACGGACGCCGCGCCGGGCGGGTCACGGCACGTTCGGGATGGTCGACGCCTGTTCATCCGGCGTCGCCGCGAGGCTCCTCGCGGTTCATCCGGCGCCTGCGGTTTTGACCCTGCGGACGGCGTCCTCGTAGTCTTGGCGGTCGCGTCCCCTGCCGCTTCGACCTTTCCGCTGAGAGATCGGGGCAGTCCCGGAGGTCGGCCCTCACCGGTCGGCGAGCCGGGCCGTGTTCGTCAGAGGACGCCGCTGCACCACCCGGACGGCTCCCGCCGCTCCGGGCTCACGAACGAGAAAGTTGATCAGCCGTGCGTACGTACGCCCCCAAGCCGGGTGACATCCAGCGCGAGTGGTATGTCATCGACGCCGAAGACGTGGTGCTGGGTCGCCTCGCCGTGCAGACCGCGAACCTGCTCCGCGGCAAGCACAAGCCCATCTTCGCGCCCAACACCGACACCGGTGACTTCGTCATCATCGTGAACGCCGAGAAGGTCGCCCTCTCGGGCACCAAGCGCACCACGAAGATGGCCTACCGCCACTCCGGTTACCCGGGTGGTCTCTCCGCGACCCCGATCGGCGAGCTCCTCGACAAGGACGCCCGCAAGGCCATCGAGAACGCCGTCTGGGGCATGCTGCCGAAGAACAAGCTCGGCCGGCAGATGCTCAAGAAGCTGAAGGTCTACAGCGGGCCCAACCACCCGCACCAGGCCCAGAAGGCCGTTCCGTTCGAGATCAGCCAGATCTCCCAGTAATCGTCGAAGAGAACCAGAGGAATATCGTGGCTGAGACCACCGACACCACCGAGGTCGAGGAGACCTTCGAGGTCAACGAGGACGGCGTCGCCTACACGTCCGAGAGCACCCCGTCGGCCGAGACCGTCGCCGCTCGTCCCGCGACCATCGCCCCCGCCGCGGCCACCGGCCGCCGCAAGGAGGCCGTCGCCCGCGTCCGCATCGTCCCCGGCACCGGCCAGTGGACCATCAACGGCCGCACCCTGGAGGACTACCTCCCCAACAAGCTGCACCAGCAGGTCGTGAACGAGCCGTTCGCCGCCCTGCAGCTCGAGGGCCGCTTCGACGTCATCGCCCGCGTGCACGGCGGCGGCATCACCGGTCAGGCGGGCGCCCTGCGCCTCGGCCTGGCCCGCTGCCTCAACGCGGTCGACCTCGAGGCCAACCGCCCCACCCTGAAGAAGGCCGGTCTGCTCACCCGCGACGCCCGCGTGATCGAGCGCAAGAAGGCCGGTCTGAAGAAGGCGCGCAAGGCGCCGCAGTTCAGCAAGCGCTGACGACAAGCCCTCGTGGCTCGTCTCTTCGGCACGGACGGGGTCCGGGGCCTGGCCAATGGCGGTCTGACCGCCGGCCTGGCCCTGGACCTCGCCGTTTCCGCCGCCCGCGTGCTCGTCGACCGGGGTGACTTCGGTGGCGACCGGCCTCTCGCCGTCGTCGGCCGGGACACCCGCATCTCGGGCCAGTTCCTCGAGCACGCGGTCGTTGCCGGGCTCGCCTCGGCAGGCGTCGACGTCGTCCGCCTGCGGGTCGTGCCGACCCCCGGGGTCGCCTACCTGACCGACGCGCTAGACGCCGACCTCGGCGTGGTCATCAGCGCCTCGCACAACCCGATGCCCGACAACGGCATCAAGTTCCTCGGCCGCGGCGGCGTCAAGCTCGACGACGCCCTCGAGCAGGCCATCGAGGAGCTCATGGGCACCGAGTGGGAGCGTCCCACCGGCGGTGCCGTCGGCCGGGTGACGCCGTACGCCACCCCCATCGAGGAGTACGTCGCCCACCTCGTCGCCACGCTCGGCCCCGACGCCCACGCCCGCCCGCTCGCCGGGCTGCGCGTCGTCCTCGACTGCGCACACGGCGCGGCGTCCGAGGCCGGCCCGCTCGCGTTGCGCGAGGCCGGTGCCGAGGTCATCGTCATCAACGCCTCGCCCGACGGCCTCAACATCAACGACCGCTGCGGCTCGACCCACCTCGACCCGCTGCGGCGGGCCGTGCTCGAGCACGGCGCCGACGCCGGCTTCGCCCTCGACGGCGACGCCGACCGCTGCCTGGCCGTCGACCACCACGGCGTCGTCGTCGACGGCGACCAGATCCTCGCCATCCTCGCGCTCGGGCTGCGCGACGCCGGCCGGCTGACCGACGACACCCTCGTCGTCACCGTGATGAGCAACCTCGGGCTGCTCCAGGCGATGCGCCGAGCGGGCATCGCCGTGCGGCAGACCGCCGTCGGCGACCGCTACGTGCTCGAGGAGATGGGTGCGGGCGGCTTCTCCCTCGGCGGCGAGCAGTCGGGGCACGTGATCATGAGCGAGCACGCCACCACCGGCGACGGCATCCTCACCGCGCTCCAGGTGCTCGCCCGCATGCAGGCCACCGGCAGTCGGCTCGCCGACCTCGCCGCGGTGGTCACCCGTCTGCCGCAGGTGCTGGTCAACGTCGCCGGTGTCGACAAGGACCGCTGCGACGACCCCGCCCTGATCGCCGCCGTCGACGCCGAGGCCGCCGCGCTCGGCGATCGCGGCCGCATCCTGCTGCGCCCCTCGGGCACCGAGCCGCTCGTGCGGGTCATGGTCGAGGCGCCGACCGCCCCCGAGGCCCAGGATGTCGCCGACCGGCTCGTCGACGTGGTGCGGGAGCGGCTCTCGCTCTGAGACCGGCCCGGTGGTCGAGGTGCGACGAGCGCCAGCGAGGAGCCGCGAGACCCGGTGAGCCGGACGCCGTCCGGCGCCTAGACCTTGCGCAGCCGCACGTAGCGCACGGAGTGGTCCTTGTCCTTGCGCAGCACCAGCGTCGCGCGGGAGCGGGTGGGCAGCACGTTGAGGGCCAGGTTGGGGCCGTTGATGGCGTCCCAGATGCGCTGGGCCTCCTCGATCGCCTCGTCGTGGGAGAGCGAGGCGTACTTGGAGAAGTAGGAGCTCGGGTCGCGGAACGCGGTCTCGCGCAGCCGCAGGAACCGCTCGACGTACCAGTCGCGGATGTGGGCGGTGCCGGCATCGACGTAGACGGAGAAGTCGAAGAAGTCGCTCACCGCCAGGCCGGTGCGGCCGTCGTCGCGCACCCGGGCCGGCTGGAGCACGTTGAGGCCCTCGATGATGACGATGTCGGGACGCCGCACCACGACCTTCTCGTCGGGCACCACGTCGTAGATGAGGTGGGAGTAGATCGGGGCCTCGACCTCGTCCTTGCCCGACTTGAT
Source organism: Nocardioides fonticola (assembly GCF_039536805.1). Taxonomy (NCBI): domain Bacteria; kingdom Bacillati; phylum Actinomycetota; class Actinomycetes; order Propionibacteriales; family Nocardioidaceae; genus Nocardioides; species Nocardioides fonticola. Next base: position 104,772 of record NZ_BAAAZH010000003.1, read on the forward strand.
GTCGACCACGAAGCGCATGAGCGCGCGGCGGTCGTAGGACTCCGGGAAGCCCTTGCGCTGGAGCAGGCCGCGGCGCTCGAGCTCGGCGTTGGGGTAGAGGAAGCCGTCGGTGGTGACGAGGGCGACGTTCGGGTGCTCGGGCCAGTGGGCCAGCATCTGCTGCAGCACGCGGGCCGTCGTCGACTTGCCGACCGCCACCGAGCCCGCCAGACCGATGACGAACGGGGTGCGCGGCGGCGTCCGCTGGTGCAGGAAGTTCTCCTGGTCGCGGTGCAGCTGGCCTGCGGAACCGACGTAGAGGCTCAGCAGCCGCGAGAGCGGCAGGTAGACCTGCTCGATCTCCTCGAGGTCGAGGGCGTCGCCGAGGCCGCGCAGGCGGTGGATCTCCTCGCCCGTCAGCGGGCTGGTGGTCTCCTGGGCCAGGGCCGCCCACGCCTCGCGATCGAGTTCGATGTAGGGCGAGGTCTCCCGATGCGACGGGCCGTGGTGATCCTCGACCGGCCGCTGCTCCTCGGTCATGGGCCGGATTCTTGCAGCCGCCGCGCCGAAGCCGGTCGGGGGCCCGCCGGTCGGTAGACTGCCCGGCTATGTGCGGAATCGTCGGGTATGTGGGTGACCGCTCCGCGCAGGAGGTCGTCATCGAGGGCCTACGGCGCATGGAGTACCGCGGATACGACTCCGCGGGCATCGCGCTGGTGCGCGCCGCCGAGGGCACGCTCGCCGTCGACAAGCGGGCCGGCAAGCTCTCCAACCTGGAGAAGTCGATCAGCGAGGACCCCCTCCCGGCGTCCACCACCGGCATCGGCCACACCCGCTGGGCCACCCACGGCGCCCCCAACGACGTCAACGCCCACCCGCACCTCGGCGCCGTGCGTCGCGTGGCCGTCGTCCACAACGGCATCATCGAGAACTTCGCCGACCTGCGGGCCCGGCTCGAGGCCGACGACCACCTCCTGCTGTCGGAGACCGACACCGAGGTGACCGCCCACCTGCTGGAGCTCCAGGTCGAGTCCGGGGTCGACCTGACCACCGCGATGCAGCGGGTCTGCCAGCGCCTCGAGGGCGCGTTCACGCTGGTGGCCGTCGACGCCCAGGACCCCGACCGGGTCGTCGCCGCGCGCCGCAACTCCCCGCTGGTGGTCGGCCTGGGGGAGGGGGAGAACTTCCTCGGCTCCGACGTCGCCGCCTTCATCGAGCACACCCGCGAGGCCCTCGAGCTCGGCCAGGACCAGGTCGTCACCATCACGCGCGACGGCGTCAGCGTCACCGGCTTCGACGGCGTCCCCGCCGAGGGCCGGCGCTACCACGTCGACTGGGACCTCTCGGCCGCCGAGAAGGACGGTCACGACTGGTTCATGCGCAAGGAGATCTTCGAGCAGCCGCACGCGGTGGCCGACTCCCTGCTCGGACGCCGTTCGCGCACCGGCTCGCTGCAGCTCGACGAGATGCGTCTCTCCGACCAGGAGCTGCGCGACATCGACAAGATCATCATCATCGCGGCCGGTACCTCGTTCTACGCGGGCCTGGTGGCGAAGTACGCCATCGAGCACTGGTGCCGCATCCCGGTCGAGGTCGAGCTCTCCAGCGAGTTCCGCTACCGCGACCCGATCCTCGACTACTCCACGCTGGTGGTGGCGATCAGCCAGTCCGGCGAGACCGCCGACACCCTCCAGGCCATCCGCCACGCGCGCACCCAGCGCTCGAAGGTGCTCGCGATCTGCAACACCAACGGCTCGACCATCCCGCGCGAGTCCGACGCCGTCATCTACACCCACGCCGGACCCGAGATCGGCGTCGCCTCGACCAAGGGCTACACCACCCAGCTGGTGGCCTGCTACCTGCTCGCGCTCTACCTGGCGCAGGTGAAGGGCACCCGGTTCGGCGACGAGATCGACCAGATCATGGGTCAGCTCGAGCAGATCCCGGCCGCCATCGAGTCGATCCTCGCGCGCGCCGACGAGGTGTACGCGTTGGCGCACGAGTTCGCGGCCAGCACCTCCTTCATCTTCCTGGGTCGCCACGCCGGCTACCCCACCGCGCTGGAGGGGGCGCTCAAGCTCAAGGAGCTCGCCTATCTCCACGCCGAGGGCTTCGCCGCGGGCGAGCTCAAGCACGGCCCGATCGCGCTGATCGACGACGGCCTGCCGGTCTTCTGCATCGTGCCGCCGCAGGGCCGCGACCAGCTGCACGACAAGATGCTCAGCGGCATCCAGGAGGTGCGCGCCCGCGGGGCCCGCACGATCTGCCTGGCCGAGGAGGGCGACGCCCGCATCACGCCGTACGCCGACCGCCTCGTGCGGCTGCCGCGGGTGCCGGTGCTGCTCCAGCCGCTCGTCTCGGTCGTGCCGCTCCAGCTGTTCGCCTGCGAGCTGGCCACCGCGCTGGGCCACGACGTCGACCAGCCGCGCAACCTCGCCAAGTCGGTCACGGTCGAGTAGTGGCGATCCTCGGGGTCGGCATCGACGTCTGCGACATCGAGCGCTTCGGCGCCTCCCTCGAGCGCACGCCCGGTCTGCGCGAGCGGCTCTTCACGCCGTCCGAGGCGGGCCGGACGACGGCGTCCCTCGCCGCCCGGTTCGCGGCGAAGGAGGCGCTGGCCAAGGCGCTCGGCGCCCCGGTCGGGATGTCGTGGCACGACGCCGAGATCGTCTCGGAGTCGACCGGCCGCCCCCTCTTCGAGATCCGCGGCACCGTGCTGGAGCAGGCCCGCGCCCTCGGCGTCGCCTCGGTGCACGTCTCGCTCTCCCACGACGCCGGGATCGCCTCGGCGGTCGTGGTGCTGGAGGGGTGAGTGGGGCTCGTGGGGCCTCACGCCCCCGCCGCATGCGCCAGCGCCGCGGCGACGCCGTCCGCCTCGCTCTCGGGCACCCGGCCGGCGGTGACCCGGACGAACGCGCCGGGGGCGTGGCCGGGGGCGAGGAAGGTCGAGCCGGCGGCGACGCGGAGGCCGGCGGCGGCGAGGTCGAGCTGGGCGGCCTGCTCGTCGGCGACCGGCAGCCACAGGTTGATGCCGTCGGGCTGCGCCAGCCGGACGCCGTGCGCGCCCAACGCGGCGACGAGGCGCTCCTGGCGGGCGGCGTAGGCGGTGCGCGCCGCGGCCACCTGGTCGCGTGAGGACGGCGAGGTGAGCAGGTCGAGCACGATCGTCTGCACCATCCGCGAGGTCCAGCCCGGCCCCAGCATGCGGCGGGCGACCAGCCGGTCGACCAGTGCGGTGGGGGCGGAGAGGCCGGCGACGCGCAGATCGGGGCCGTGCGACTTCGAGAGGCTGCGCACGTGGACGACGCGCCCGGGCAGCAACGCACTCAGCGTCACCTCGGGTGCGGTCGAGAGCAGGGCCGAGTGGTCGTCCTCGATCACCAGCACCCCGGCGTGCTCGCGTCGTCGCAGCAGCCGTGCCAGCCGCTCAGCGCGCTCGGGGGACAGGCACACGCCCGTGGGGTTCTGCGCCCGCGGCTGCAGGACGACGGCCACCGGTCGGGTCGCCAGCGCCTCGCGCAGGGAGTCGACGCGCACACCCTCGGCGTCGAGCTCGACCGGCACGATGCGCCCGCCCAGGCTCTCGACCAGGTCGAGGAACGGCGGGTAGCCGGGGCTCTCCAGCACCACCCGGTCGCCGTAGGAGACCAGTTCGGCCAGCGTGCGCTCGACGCCGTCCTGGCCACCGTCGACGACGGTGAGCGCCTCGGGCGGGGTCGGCCACAGGGCGCGGAGGGCGTCGTCCAGGCCGGGCAGCACGGGCTCGTCCTGATAGCTGCCGGTGCCCGCGCGGATCGCCACCCGTCCGAGCGCGGGCGCCAGGTCGGGCAGCAGCTCGGGGTCGGGGGTGCCGCGGGAGAGGTCGAGGCGGACGTCGTCGGTGACGGCGTCGCCGCGCAGTCCGCGCAGGCGCGGGGAGAGCCAGGCGCGCGGGGTCTCGTGCACGAAGGTGCCGGCGCGGCCCCGCGCGACGACGAGCCCGGCCCGCTGGAGGGCCTGCCACGCCTCGCTGACGGTGGCCGGGCTGACGCCGAGTCCGGCCGCGACCTCGCGCACCGTCGGGAGCCGCTCGCCCGGGGCCAGGTCGCCGTCGGCGATGAGCCGCGCGAAGGCGCCGGCGACGCCGCGCGGACTGCGGTCGTCGAGCCGGCTGACGGCGTCGGGGAGGCTCACGGAGCGAGACCCTAGCGGCTCCGGACTTGCTCGGGATGCCTCGGTCATGGAAATGTTCAGATCAGGCAATAACAATCTTCCGGAGGTGCGCGTGACCACGTTCGACCTGCCGACGTCGGCGACCGGGCTCGACCCGACCCTCGACGCCCGCACCCACGACCTCGACCGCGCCCACGTCTTCCACTCCTGGTCGGCGCAGGGCGCGTTGAACCCGCTCGTCATCGCCGGAGGCAGCGGCACCCGTCTGTGGGACCACGCCGGGCGCACCTACCTCGACTTCTCCAGCCAGCTGGTCAACACCAACATCGGCCACGGGCACCCGGCCGTCGTCGCGGCCATCGCCGAGCAGGCTGCACGCCTGGCCACGGTGGCGCCGTCCACCGCCAACCTCCAGCGCGGCGAGGCCGCCGCCCGCATCGTGGCCCGCGCGCCCGAGGGCTTCCACAAGGTCTTCTTCACCAACGGCGGCGCCGATGCCATCGAGAACGCCGTGCGCATGGCCCGCCTGCACACCGGCCGCGACAAGGTGCTCTCGGCCTACCGCAGCTACCACGGCAACACCGGTGCCGCGATCGTCGCCACCGGCGACTGGCGGCGCATGCCCAACGAGTACGCCCGCGGCCACGCCCACTTCTTCGGCCCCTACCTCTACCGCTCGGAGTTCTGGTCGACCACGCCCGAGCAGGAGTCCGAGCGCGCGCTGCACCACCTGCGCCGCGTCATCGAGGCCGAGGGCCCGGCCACCATCGCCGCCGTCCTGCTCGAGACGGTGCCCGGCACCGCCGGCGTCCTGATGCCCCCGCCGGGCTACCTCGAGGGCGTGCGCGCGCTGTGCGACCAGCACGGCATCCTGCTCATCCTCGACGAGGTCATGGCCGGCTTCGGCCGCACCGGGCACTGGTTCGCCCTCGACGCCTACGACGTCGTCCCCGACCTCATCACCTTCGCCAAGGGCGTGAACTCCGGCTACGTGCCGGTCGGCGGCGTCGTCATCTCCGACCCGATCGCGGCCACCTTCGACGAGCGCGTCTTCCCCGGCGGCCTCACCTACTCCGGCCACCCGCTGGCCGCCGCCAGCATCGTGGCCACCCTCGACGCGATGGCCGCCGAGGGCGTCGTCGAGAACGCCGCGCGCATCGGCCGCGACGTCCTCGGTCCGGCGCTGCACGAACTCGCCGACCGGCACCCGATCATCGGCGAGGTGCGCGGCACCGGCGTCTTCTGGGCCGTCGAGCTCGTGACCGACCGGGCGACCCGCGAGCCGGTCTCCGCCGCCCTCATCGGGCGCGCCAAGACCGCCCTGCTCGAGCGGGGGCTGCTGCCCTTCGCCGCCGACAACCGCATCCACGTCGTCCCGCCGTGCATCGTGAGCGACGACGACGTCGCCGAGGCCGTCGGCATCTACGACGAGGTCCTCACCCTGCTCGACAAGGAGATCTGACATGCGCGTCATCGACCACTGGATCGGCGGCACCCGCGCGACCGGCACCGGCACCCGCCTCGGCGACGTCTACGACCCGGCCCTCGGCGAGGTCGCCGCACAGGTGCGGCTCGCCTCGGCCGCCGACCTGGACGCCGCCGTCGCCACCGCCCGCGCTGCCTTCGCCGAGTGGGGCGAGGCGTCGATCGCCAAGCGCCAGCAGGTGCTCTTCGCGTTCCGCGAGAAGCTCAACGCCCGCAAGGACGAGCTGGCCGCGATCATCACCGCCGAGCACGGCAAGGTGCTCTCCGACGCCGCCGGCGAGATCCAGCGCGGCCTCGAGGTCGTCGAGTTCGCCTGCGGCATGCCGCACCTGGCCAAGGGCGGCTACTCCGAGAACGCCTCGACCGGCGTCGACGTCTACTCCCTCAAGCAGCCGCTGGGCGTGGTGGGCATCATCAGCCCCTTCAACTTCCCGGCCATGGTGCCCATGTGGTTCTTCCCGATCGCGCTCGCGGCCGGCAACTGCGTGGTGCTCAAGCCCTCGGAGAAGGACCCCTCGGCCGCGATCTGGCTGGCCGAGCTGCTCACCCAGAGCGGCCTGCCCGACGGCGTCTTCAACGTCGTCCACGGCGACAAGGAGGCCGTCGACGCGCTGCTCGTGCACCCCGACGTCGCCTCGATCTCCTTCGTCGGTTCCACCCCGATCGCGCAGTACGTCTACGAGACCGGCACCCGGCACGGCAAGCGGGTGCAGGCGCTGGGCGGCGCGAAGAACCACATGCTCGTGCTGCCCGACGCCGACCTCGATCTGGTCGCCGACTCCGCGGTCAACGCGGGCTTCGGTTCCGCCGGTGAGCGCTGCATGGCCATCTCGGTCGTCGTCGCCGTCGACTCCATCGCCGACGAGCTGATCGGCAAGATCAAGGACCGCATGGGCAAGCTCGTCACCGGCGACGGCCGGCGCTCGTGCGACATGGGTCCGCTCATCACCCGCGAGCACCGCGACAAGGTGGCCGGGTACGTCGAGATCGCCGCCGCCGACGGCGCCGAGATCGTGGTCGACGGCCGCGACGTCGTGGCCGACGGTGCCGCCGACGGCTTCTGGCTCGGCCCGACGCTGCTCGACCGCGTGCCGACGTCCTCACGCGCCTACACCGAGGAGATCTTCGGCCCCGTGCTCTCGGTCGTGCGGGTGTCGGGCTACGAGGACGGCGTCGCGCTCATCAACGCCGGCCCGTATGGCAACGGCACCGCGATCTTCACCAACGACGGCGGCGCCGCGCGGCGCTTCCAGCGCGAGGTCGAGGTCGGCATGGTCGGCATCAACGTGCCGATCCCGGTGCCGGTGGCCTACTACTCCTTCGGCGGCTGGAAGGCCTCGCTCTTCGGCGATGCCAAGGCCTACGGCCCGGCCGGCGCCGACTTCTTCACCCGCGAGAAGGCCATCACCTCGCGCTGGCTCGACCCCTCGCACGGCGGGCTCAACCTGGGGTTCCCCCAGAACGTGTGACGTCGGCGGGGCTCGGGTCTGGGCGTGTCGGAATCACCGGTGCACCGGTGACTCCTGCACTTCTCAGGGGAAATATCGGCCGATAGGTGACAGTTTCCCCTGAGAAGTGCCTCCGGAAATCGGACGCCGGGCCGATCCGTCCTCTCGAGCACCGATCCCCTAGGTTGGTCGAATGCGCCACGCCCACCCGGTCGCCGAGATCCGTGCGGCCGAGGCTGCGCTGATGGCGCAGCTGCCCGAGGGGGCGCTCATGCAGCGCGCGGCACGCGGGCTGGCCACGGCGGTGCTCGATCTGCTCGGCGGCGCCTACGGACGCCGGGTCGTGCTGCTGGTCGGCCCGGGCGACAACGGCGGCGACGCACTGTGGGCCGGGGCGATGCTCGCCCGGCGCGGAGTCGGCGTCGAGGCCTGGCTGCTGGCCGAGCGGCCGCACGCCGAGGGGCTCGCCGCATTGCGGGCCGCCGGCGGCCGCCTCACCCGCGGCCACCGTGATCTGCCCACGGCCCAGCGCCCCGACGTCGTCCTCGATGGCATCGTCGGCATCGGCGGACGCCCCGGTCTGCGGGACGACGCCGTGGCCGCGCTCGCGGCCCTCGACGGCGTCCCGATCGTGGCCGTCGACGTGCCGAGCGGCATCGACGTCGACACCGGCGAGCTCACCGGCTCCCACGTGCGCGCGGCCGTCACCGTCACCTTCGGCACCCACCGCATCGCCCATCTCGTCGACCCGGCGGCCGAGGCATGCGGTGTCGTGCACCTCGTCGACATCGGGCTCGCGCCGGTGCTCCCGCCGGCCGGCGTCGAGGCGCTGCAGGCCGCCGACGTCGCCGCCCTGCTGCCGCTCCCCGGCGGTTTCGCGCACAAGTACACGCGCGGGGTCGTCGGCGTGCGCGCCGGCTCGGCGCAGTACCCCGGTGCCGGACTGCTCTGCGTCGGTGGCGCCGCCTGCGGCCTGGCCGGCATGGTGCGCTACGTCGGCGACTCCGCCGTCGCCGACCGCGTGCGCGAGGCGCACCCCGAGATCGTCGGCGCCGGACGCGTGCAGGCCTGGGTGGTCGGCTCCGGGGGCGGCGACACCGCGGCCGACGAGCTGGCGGCGGCTCGGGCCGACGGCGTCCCGCTCGTGGTCGACGCCGATGCCCTTGCCCACGTGAGCGGCGCCCTCGGCGTCCCGGCGGTGCTGACGCCACATGCCGGCGAGCTCGCCGCGATGACCGGCGCCGATCGCACCGACATCGAGGCCCGCATGCTCCACCACGCTCGGGCCGCCGCCGAGCGGTACGACGCCGTCGTGCTGCTCAAGGGACGGCACACGCTCATCGCCGCCCCCGACGGCCGCGTGCGTGTCACCACCACCGGCACCCCGTGGCTGGCCACGGCCGGTGCCGGCGACGTGCTCGGCGGGGTCATCGGAGCCCTGCTCGCCGCCGGACTCGACCCGTTCGACGCCGCCGGCGTCGGCTCCTGGGTGCACGGGGCCGCCGCCACCCGGGCCGCCGCCGGCGGACCCATCGTCGCTGGGGACGTCGCCCGCGCGCTGCCGGTCGTGCTGCGCGAGCTGCTGGGCGAGAGCGCGGCATGAGGGGGCGTGGCATGAGGGGGCGTGGGGTGGCGTCGGCGGGTACGTCGCCGGGTCTCGCGGCTCGGCGCCAGGGCGCCTCGCACCTCGACCACCGGGCGGCGCCGCATCTCGACCACCGGATGGCGCTGCATCTCGACCGCCGGAGGATCGCATGAGCGTCGAGCGCGCCGAGATCCTGGTCGACCTCGCAGCGGTGCGGCACAACGTGCGGCGCCTCGCCGAGGTCACCGCCACCCCGGTGATGGTGGTCGTCAAGGCCGACGCCTACGGCCACGGCATGGTGGCCTGCGCCCGCGCCGCCCGCGAGGCCGGGGCCGCCTGGTTGGGCGTCTCCAGCCTGCGCGAGGCCGAGCAGCTGCGCGCGGCCGGCGACACCGGGCGGATCCTCGCCTGGCTCACCGTGCCCGGCGAGGACTGGACGCCGGCCGTGGCCGCCGGCGTCGACGTCACTGCCTACACCCGTGCCGACCTGGACGCCGTGGGCGCGGCCGTCGCCGCGGCCGGCGTCCCCGCGCGGCTCCAGCTCAAGGTCGACACCGGTCTCTCGCGTGGGGGAGCAGCACTCGCCGACTGGCCCGACCTCGTGGCGGCGGCCCGCGCCGGCGAGGCCGACGGGCGGTGGCGCGTCACCGGCATCTGGTCGCACCTGGCCTGCGCCGACGAGCCCGAGCACCCGGCCAACGCCGCGCAGGAGGCGGCGTTCCGTCACGCGCTCGCGGTCGCCGAGGCGGCCGGGCTCGAGCCCGAGGTGCGCCACCTAGCGAACTCCGCCGGCGCCCTGCTGCGGCCCTCGGCCCGCTTCGACCTGGTGCGCTGCGGCCTGGCCAGCTACGGACTCGACCCGGCACCCGGCCACCTCGACCCTGCGCTCGGGCTGCGTCCCGCGATGACGGTGCAGGCGCGGCTGGCGATGGTGAAGCCGCTCGGCGCCGGCGAGGCCGTCTCCTACGGCCACACGTGGCGGGCGTCGTCCGCCACGACCGTCGGGCTGGTGCCGGTCGGCTATGCGGAGGGCATCCCGCGTGCCGCGGGCAACCGCGCCGAGGTCGAGGTCGGCGGCGTCCGGGCCCCGATCCGCGGCGTGGTGTGCATGGACCAGTTCGTCGTCGACCTCGGCGCGGCCGGTGCCGGCAGCGCGACCGCCCCGGGCGACCGGGTCGTGCTGATCGGCCCCGCGCCCGCGCCGTCGGCCCAGGAGTGGGCCGAGGCCTGCGGCACCATCAGCTACGAGATCGTCACCCGGCTCGGCGGTCGCTTCGCCCGTCACCACATCGATGAGCCCGACGAGCCCGATGAGCTCGACGAGCCCGATGGGGAGGAGACGACCGCATGAGCAGAGTGCGTACCGCGCTCGTCCGCGCAGCGGGTGCCGCGGCCGGTCTGGCCGTGGCCGGGACGGCGGTCGGCGTCGCCCGCCGCCATCGGGTCATCCACCGCCGCGGGGCCGGCGACCTCACGCCGTTCGGCTCGTTGCGGACGCCGCCGCTCACCGTGGTCGCCGACGACGGCGTCCCGCTGCACGTGGAGATCGAGGAGTACGCCGCTCCGCCCGACCAGCCGCGCCGGCCCGCCCCGCCGCTCTCGATCGTCTTCGTGCACGGGTACGCCCTCAACCTCGACTGCTGGCACTTCCAGCGCGCCGGCTACCGGGGCCTGGTGCGCTCGGTGTTCTACGACCAGCGCTCCCATGGCCGGTCGGGTCGCTCCGATCGCCACCACGCGACGATCGACCAGCTCGGCGCCGACCTCGCCCGGGTGCTCGAGGAGACCGTGCCCGAGGGACCGGTCGTGGTCGTCGGCCACTCGATGGGCGGCATGACGATCGTGGCGCTGGCCGAGCAGCGGCCCGAGCTGTTCGGCGAGCGCATCGTCGGCGTCGGCCTGATCTCCACGACCGCGGGTGGTCTCGACCCCAGTCGCATCCTGCTGCCGATGGTGCCCTCGCGGCTGGGCGGCCGCGGCCTGCACACCGGCGTACGCGCCCTCGCGCACGGGCACCGCTCGGTCGACCGCCTGCGCCGCGTCGGGCGCGCCGTCGCGACGGTGGCCACCGACCGGTTCGCCTTCGGCGACGAGGTGCCGCGCAGCTACCTCGACTTCGTCGACGAGATGCTGGCCGCGACCCCGTTCGAGGTGGTCGCAGAGTTCTTCCCGAACTTCCGGCGCCTGGACAAGTTCGACGCCGTCGAGGTGCTGGGCCAGGTGCCGACGTCGGTCATATGCGGCACCGCCGACAAGCTCACCGCGGTCGGCCACAGCCGCAAGCTGCACAGCCGCATCGCCGGCTCGCGACTCCTGGAGTGCGAGGGCGCGGGCCACATGGTCATCATGGAGCGGCACGAACAGGTCAACGCCGAGCTCGATCAGCTGATCGCCGCGGCGACGGAGAGGGTGGGACGACGGTGAGTCAGGAGCAGGTCGAGGTCGAGCAGCCGAGCCCGGTCGGCAGCCCGGTCGGCGGCCCGGTCGGCGGCCCGGTGATCAGCCGGGTCGGTGCGGAGGCCGCGGCAGCGGTGCTCGGCGTCGTCCGTGCGGCCTTCGAGGCGCGAGCGCCGATGGACCCGCCCGCCGACGCGCTGGCCGAGACCGAGGAGTCGATCGCGGCCAAGCTCGCCGCCGGCGGCGGGCTGCTGGCCACCCTCGACGGCGTGCCGGTCGGCACGCTCCTGTTCGACCGCGTCGGCGCCACGGTCTACCTGCGCCGCTTCGGGGTGCTGCCCGGGCATCAGGGCCACGGCCTCGCCGGCGCCCTCGTCGACGCCGCCGTCGCGGCCGTCCTCGAGGCCGAGGACGGCGCCGAGGACCTCACCGTCGTCGCCCGCGAGGAGCTGCCCCGCACGATCCGGTTCTGGGAGCGGCAGGGTTTCCGCGAGATCGCACGGCGCACCCCGCTGGTGGAGATGCGCCGTCCGCTGCGCACCGCCGTCGTCGCGGCGCCGACGGCCGAGTCGATGCGCGAGATCGGCCGCTCGCTGGCCGGCCAGCTCACCCGCGGCGACCTCGTCGTGCTCACCGGCGACCTCGGCGCCGGCAAGACCACCTTCACCCAGGGGCTCGGCGCCGGTCTCGGGGTGCGCGGCGGGGTCACCTCGCCGACCTTCGTCATCGCCCGGGTGCACCCCTCCGAGGTCGGCGGCCCGGCGCTGGTGCACGTCGACGCCTACCGGCTCGGCGGCTTCGCCGAACTCGACGACCTCGACCTCGACGCCTCCCTCGACGACGCCGTCACGGTCGTCGAATGGGGCGAGGGGCTGGCCGAGGGCCTGGCGGACTCGCGGCTGGAGGTGCGCATCGTGCGCGAGGCCGACACCCCCGACGACGCCGAGGTCGACCCCCGCCGGGTCGAGATCACCCCGGTCGGTCCCCGCTGGCACGCGCTCGACTTCCGCGCGCTGGGCTGAGGCGTGAGGAGGCGGCCTCGGTGACCAGCGACCCGGCGACGCCGCAGCACGAGCCGCTGCGCGAGCGCATCCTGGCGGCCACCCTCGCAGCGCTGCTCGACCTCGACACGCCCGCGCTGGTGAGCGCCGTCGGCCTCCGCGAGATCGCCCGGCGCGCCGGTGCCAGCCCGGCCAGCGTCGTCTACCACTTCGGCTCGGTGGAGGGGCTCGCCGAGGCCGTCCTCGACCACGTGTTCGGCGGCGTCGAGGCCCGTGCGGAGGAGGTCGCGGCCGGCATCCTGTCCGTCGTCCGGTCCCAGCTGCCGGTCCAGGCCGCCCTCTCCCTGCACACCGCGGAGTTCCAGCGCATCACCGGCGACCCGGAGCTGTCGTTGCGCATGGGGCTGTGGGCCTTCGGTGGGCAGCAGGGGGCCGATCGCTACCACGCCTACCTGCGCGGGGTCGACGACCAGGCGCGCCTCGTGCTCGAGGCGTTGGTCGAGCACTGGGGCCGGGAGGTGCGGCCGCCCTTCGACGTCGACACCGTCCTCGCCGCCCACACCGCGCTGGTCAACGGGCACTGCATCCGGGCCGGGATGGCGCCCGACCTCATCGACGCCCGCAGGCACGCGCTGGCGGCGACGGCGCTGAGCATGACCATCCTGCGCGTGCGCGGCGACTCGCGCGACATGGACGACCGCCTCGCCGAGGTGAACTACTACCCGCTGGAGAACGCGCGCACGGGCGCGCCGGTCACCGGTCGCGCCGAGACCACGCGGGCGCGGCTGCTGGCAGCGGCGGCGGAGCTCTTCGCCGTCCGCGGCTTCGACGACACCTCGATCGCGCAGATCGCGCGGGTGGCCGGGGTCGGCACCTCGACCCTGCATCAGCACTTCGCCACCAAGCAGCGCCTCGCGATCGCTCTCTTCCGCAAGCAGGCCGAGGACGCCCTGCTGCGCGCCCGCCGCACGGACGCCGCGCCGAGCGACCCGCTGCGTGCCCACCTGGGCGCCATCGTCGACTTCGCCCGCACCCACCTCGACATCACCGAGCCCTACCTGGCCGATCTGGCCTGCCACGGGCCGGTCGCGCCGGGGGAGGACCTCGTCCGCGAACGGCTGGCCGACCTGGTGGCGACCGCGGGCCCCTCCGCGGCGGCGGCCGCGGACGGCGTCCCCTCGCTCGATCGGGCCCATCTCGCGCTCGTCGTCCTGCTCACCCAGCTGCTGGGGGCGCCCGCGACGCCGACGGAGGCGATCGTGGAGCAGGTGTGGTCGGCATTCTTCGCCGACCGTCCCGCCGGCACGGGGCAGGTATCGGTCTAGACCTGACGCTCCTCGATCTGAACGATCGTTCAGGCGTGGGCCCGGATCCACGCGGGGTGGAGCGTCGCGAAGATCCGGACTTCCTCCGGAAAGTGTGTTTCTCCGCGGTTACGGCTCCTCCGGGGCGCCGGGCGCGGCCACACTCGTGATGTCCGACGAGCCCCCCGGGTCGGACACCGCCGGATGCGATGCCACCGCCCCCCTCCAGGTGCCGTCGCAGACCGGCACGTCGTCGCGGGCGGCGGAACGGATCATGGGGTCGTTCCGCCGCCGTCGCGGCGCCTGCGCGCGCCCCTGCCCGCGCCTCCGCCCGCGCCTCCGAGGTTGTCGGCGGTGCCGTCTAGGCTGGGAGCACACCCCCTCTCCGTTTCGTGAGCGGGGGCTTTCGTGCTGCTCGTCCCGGAGGTTCCCCACGTGTCCACGACCGGTCTCGCGCCGTCGTCCGGCTTCACCGCGGCCGTGTTGGCGCAGCCCTCCCTCGCCGGTGTGCTCGCCGACGCCGCCGAGGGTCGCCTCACCTCCCTCGACCTCACCGGCCCCGAGGCGCTGCGCCCGTTCCTGGCCGCCGGGCTCGTCGGCGCCGGCCGCGTCGTCCTGGTCGTCACCGCCACCAGCCGAGAGGCCGAAGACCTTGTCGCCGCGCTGGCCGACCCCGCCTTCGCCGGGCTCGTCGACCCCGCCGCCGTCGCCCTCTACCCGAGTTGGGAGACGCTGCCGCACGAACGGCTGAGCCCGCGCAGCGACACCGTCGGCCGTCGCCTCGCGGTGCTGCGCCGGCTCCAGAACCCCGGCCCGGACGCCGGCACCGGACCGCTCCAGGTCGTCGTCGCTCCCGTCCGCTCGGTGCTCCAGCCGCAGGTGAAGGGGCTGGGCGACCTCGAGCCGGTCGAGCTCCATGTCGGCGACAGCGTCGACATCGACGACGTCGTCCGCTCGCTCGCCGACGCCGCCTACGCCCGCGTCGACCTCGTCGAGAAGCGCGGCGAGTTCGCGGTGCGCGGCGGCATCGTCGACGTCTTCCCGCCCACCGAGGAGCACCCGCTGCGCGTGGAGTTCTTCGGCGACGACGTCGAGGAGATCCGCAGCTTCTCCGTCGCCGACCAGCGCACCCTGGAGAAGACCGACCGGCTCTGGGCGCCGCCGTGCCGCGAACTGCTGCTCACCGACGAGGTGCGGGCCCGTGCCGCCGCGCTCGGCCAGGCCCACCCGCAGCTGGTCGAGCTCACCGACAAGATCGCCGCCGGCATCGCCGTGGAGGGCATGGAGTCCCTCGCCCCCGTGCTCGTCGACGAGCTCGAGCTGCTGCTCGACGTCATGCCGGGCGGCACCCACGTCGTCGTCCTCGACCCCGAGCGGGTGCGTCGTCGCGCCCACGACCTCGTGGCCACCTCCGAGGAGTTCCTCGGGGCCAGCTGGGCGGCCGCCGCCTCGGGCGGCAGCGCGCCGATCGACCTCGGGGCGGCGTCCTACCGCACCCTCGCCGAGGTGCGCGAGCACGCGATCGCGCTCGGGCAGCCCTGGTGGACCATGAGCCCCTTCGGCATCGAGGTCGACGAGGCGCTCCTCGACGCCGCCGACGTCGGCGTCCCCACCCGCACCCTCTCCGCGCAGCCGGCCGAGGCCTATCGCGGCGAGATCGACCGCGCGGTCGCCGATATCGCACGCTGGCGCGAGGCCGGCTACCGGGTGCTCGTGGTGCAGCCCGCCCACGGCCCGGCCAACCGCACCCTCGAGGTGCTCGGCGAGGCGGGGGTGCCGGCCCGCCTCGACGAGACCGCCGGTGCCGACCCGGCCGTGGTCACCGTCAGCTGCGGCAGCCTCACCCACGGCTTCGTCGACGACGACGCCCGGCTCGCGCTGCTCACCGGCGAGGACATCACCGGCCAGAAGTCCTCGACCCGCGACATGCGGCGCATGCCCGCCCGGCGCAAGCGGCAGATCGATCCGCTCGAGTTGAAGACCGGCGACTACGTCGTCCACGAGCAGCACGGCGTGGGCCGGTTCGTGGAGATGAAGCAGCGTGAGGTGCAGGGCGCGGTGCGCGAGTACCTCGTGCTCGAGTACGGCGCCAGCAAGCGCGGCGCCCCGCCCGACCGGCTCTACGTGCCCGCCGACGCCCTCGACCAGGTCACCCGCTACGTCGGCGGCGAGCAGCCCAGCCTCGACCGGCTCGGCGGCGCCGACTGGGCCAAGCGCAAGAGCCGCGCCCGCAAGGCCGTGCGCGAGATCGCGGCCGAGCTCATCAAGCTCTACGCCGCGCGGCAGGCCACGAAGGGCCACGCCTTCGGCGCCGACAGCCCCTGGCAGCGCGAGCTCGAGGACGCCTTCCCCTTCACCGAGACCGTCGACCAGCTGGTCACGGTCGACGAGGTGAAGCGCGACATGGAGCGCACCATGCCGATGGACCGCCTCATCTGCGGCGACGTCGGCTACGGCAAGACCGAGATCGCCGTCCGGGCGGCGTTCAAGGCCGTGCAGGACGGCAAGCAGGTCGCCGTCCTGGTGCCCACCACGCTGCTGGTCACCCAGCATCTCTCGACCTTCACCGAGCGCATGAGCGGCTTCCCGGTGGTGCTCAAGGCGCTCTCGCGCTTCCAGTCCGACAAGGAGGCCGCCGAGGTGATGGCAGGGCTCGCCGACGGCACCGTCGACGTCGTCGTGGGCACCCACCGGCTGCTCAACCCCGACATCCGCTTCAAGGACCTCGGCCTGATCATCGTCGACGAGGAGCAGCGCTTCGGCGTGGAGCACAAGGAGCAGATGAAGCGGCTGCGCACCAGCGTCGACGTCCTCTCCATGAGCGCCACCCCGATCCCGCGCACCCTGGAGATGGCGATCACCGGCATCCGTGAGATGTCGACCATCACCACCCCGCCTGAGGAGCGGCACCCGGTGCTCACCTACGTCGGCGCCTACGAGGACCGCCAGGTGATCGCCGCTATCCGCCGCGAGCTGCTGCGCGACGGACAGGTGTTCTACATCCACAACCGGGTCAACTCGATCGAGAAGGCCGCAGCCCGGCTCGGCGAGCTGGTGCCCGAGGCGAGAGTCGCCACCGCGCACGGCCAGATGAACGAGCGCCAGCTCGAGCAGGTGATGCTCGACTTCTGGGAGAAGCGCTTCGACGTGCTCGTGTGCACCACCCTGGTGGAGTCCGGCCTCGACGTCTCCAACGCCAACACGATGATCATCGAGCGCGCCGACACCCTCGGCCTCTCCCAGCTGCACCAGCTGCGCGGCCGCGTCGGTCGCTCCCGCGAGCGCGCCTACGCCTACTTCCTCTACCCGGGGGAGAAGCCGCTCACCGAGACCGCGCACGAGCGCCTGGCCACCCTCGCCCAGCACTCCGATCTGGGCGGTGGCATGGCGATCGCGATGAAGGACCTCGAGATCCGCGGCGCCGGCAACCTGCTCGGCGGCGAGCAGTCGGGCCACATCGCCGACGTCGGCTTCGACCTCTACGTGCGTCTGGTCGGCGAGGCGGTGCAGGACTTCAAGGGCGAGGGCGAGCAGGAGCTCGCCGAGGTGCGCATCGAGCTCCCCGTCGAGGCCCACCTGCCGCACGACTACATCCCCTCCGAGCGGCTGCGCCTGGAGATGTACAAGCGACTGGCCGAGGTGCGCTCCGACGACGACGTCGACGCCATCAACGAGGAGCTCCTCGACCGGTACGGCGAGCCGCCCATCCCGGTCATCAGCCTCCTGCTGGTGGCCCGGTTCCGCGCCCGTGCCCGCGCGGCGGGCATCGGCGAGGTCACCATCGCCGGGCGCAACGTGCGCTTCGCGCCGGTCTCGCTGCCCGAGTCGCGCGTCGTCCGGCTCCAGCGGCTCTACCCGAAGTCGCTGGTCAAGCCGGCGGTCGACACGATCCTGGTGCCGCGGCCCCAGACCGCCGTCATCGGGGGCCGTCCGCTCGACGGCATCGCCCTGCTGGAGTGGGCCCGCGGCGTCATCGACGCCGTCATCGACCCTCCCGCGTCGTGAGCCGTGCCGGGTGCTTGAATGGTGTGCGTCACATCAATCGGGTGCCCGGCACCCGTCCGGTGAAGGAGCCGTCGTGCGACTGCGTCCCGTTCTCGCCCTGGCCTCGGCCGCTGTGTCCCTCTCCGTGCTCGTCTCGGGCTGCGGCGTCTCCGACGCCACCTTCGAGCCCGGCGTGGCCGCGAAGATCGGCGACCGCACGATCTCGGTGCAGCGCGTGGACGACGCCGTCACCCCCACCTGCGAGGCGCTCCAGGCGAACCCGCAGCTGATCGGCCAGGGCTTCAGCGGCGCCCAGCTGCGCAACATCGTGCTCGCCCAGCTCGCGCTCAAGGACATCGCCGACGCGCTCGCGACCGAGAACGGTCTCGACGCCGAGCAGATCTACACCCGCAACGAGGAGACGGCGCGCGGCTCGATCACCGGCGTCAGCGACGCCACCGCGGCCAAGGCGCTGCCGGTGTTCGCCGCGAGCGCCTACCTCAACGACGTCCTCGACCAGGTCATCACCGCCAAGCTCGGCGCCACCACCGACAACCAGGTGCGCCAGGCCGCCGCCAACCAGCTCATCGCCGACTACCAGCAGAAGGCGGGCATCGAGACCAACCCGCTCTTCGACCCGCTCGACTTCACCGCCACCGGCGACGAGGGCACCCCGCAGAGCCTCTCGGTGGCGCTGAGCGCCACCGCCAAGGCCGCCGACGCCGCCACGCCCGCCCCCGCCGCCGTGGGCGCGCTGCCGGCGAACCAGCGCTGCCTGCCGGTCGCGGGCGCCGCGCCGGCGTCCTGATCCCCACCCCGACGCCCGGCCACGCATGAGCGACGAACCCCTCCTGGAGTTCCGGGAGATGATGCGCCGGCTGCGTGCCGAGTGCGCCTGGAAGCGCGAGCAGACCCACCTCTCGCTGCTGCCCTACCTGCGCGAGGAGGCCGAGGAGGTCGCCGAGGCGATCCTCGAAGGCGACTCCGAGCACCTGCGCGAGGAGCTCGGCGACCTGCTCCTCCAGGTCTACTTCCACGCCGCCATCGCCGAGGAGGAGGGCCGGTTCACCCTCGACGACGTCGTGGCCGGGCTCGCCGACAAGATGCGCCGCCGCAACCCGCACGTCTTCGGGACGCCGGAGCAGCGCGCGGCCGCCGCGGGGCTCAGCGCCGACGAGGTCACCGCACGGTGGGAGGAGATCAAGGCGGGGGAGAGGGCCGACCAGGATCGGTGAGGCCGTTCGGCGTCCCGCGGTCGGCACCCGACGCTAGCGTCGGCGCCACCCGACCTCAGGAGGCCCCGTGTCCGACCACCCCGCCCCCGGTTCCGCCGTCCCGTCCGGCTCCTCCGGTTCCTCGCATCGCGCCGGTCTGCGCACCGCGACCATCGCCTTCCTCGCGGCCGCGGCCGGTGCCGCTCTCGCCGTGCCGCTGACGGCCGTGGCCGGCGTCGGGGGAAGCGCCGAGCGTGGCACGGTCACGACCCCCGCCGTCCTGTGCGTGGCCCGCGACGGTGCGGTCCGGGTGCTGCCCGCCACCGGCTCCTGCAAGGCCAAGGAGAAGGCGGTCGTCGTCCCGGCGGCGGGCCCGTTCGGGAACGACACCTCGGTGGCGTTCGCGGGCAACGGGTCGGAGTGCACGGTCGCTGAGATCCGCCTGACCGCGGGCAGCATCGGCAACGGACTGCCGGCGGCGGGTCAGGAACTGCGGATCGCCGACTACCAGGCGCTCTACAGCCTCATCGGCAACCGGTTCGGCGGCGACGGGCAGACGACGTTCCGGCTCCCCGATCTGCGGTCGGCCGCGCCCGACGGCACGACGTACACGATCTGCGACCTCGGCGTGTACCCGGGGCAGCGCTGATCGGTCCGACCGGACCGCAGGCCCTGAGACGCCCGCGCCGGGCGGTGCCCTGAGTGCCACTAGGCTGCTGCGCGGCCGATCGGCCCACCGTCACCCGTAGCGACCCAGGAGCACCCACCGTGGCATCCATCGAAGCAGTCGGCGCCCGCGAGATCCTCGACTCCCGCGGCAACCCCACCGTCGAGGTCGAGGTCGTCCTCGACGACGGCACCTTCGCGCGCGCCGCCGTGCCGAGCGGTGCCTCCACCGGCGCCTTCGAGGCCGTCGAGCTGCGCGACGGCGGCGAGCGCTACCTCGGCAAGGGCGTGCAGAAGGCCGTCGACGCCGTCAACCTCGCCATCGGCCCTGCGGTCGAGGGCCTCGACGCCGACGACCAGCGCGTGCTCGACCAGACGATGCTCGACCTCGACGGCACCCCGAACAAGGCGCAGCTCGGCGCCAACGCGATCCTCGGCGTCTCGCTGGCCGTCGCCCGCGCCGCCGCCGACTCCGCCGGCCTCCCGCTCTTCCGCTACGTCGGCGGGCCCAACGCGCACGTGCTGCCCGTGCCGATGATGAACATCCTCAACGGCGGCGCCCACGCCGACACCAACGTCGACATCCAGGAGTTCATGATCGCTCCGGTCGGCGCCCCCACCTTCAAAGAGGCCCTGCGCAGCGGCGCCGAGGTCTACCACGCCCTGAAGTCGGTGCTGAAGAGCCGCGGTCTGGCCACCGGCGTCGGCGACGAGGGCGGCTTCGCCCCCGACCTGCCGAGCAACCGCGCCGCGCTCGACCTCATCGCCGAGGCGATCGAGAAGACCGGCCAGAAGCTGGGCACCGACGTCGTCCTCGCCCTCGACGTCGCCGCCACCGAGTTCTGCTCCGAGGGCCGCTACACCTTCGAGGGTGCGCAGAAGAGCGCCGACGAGATGACCGCGTACTACGCCGAGCTCGTCGCCTCCTACCCGATCGTCTCCATCGAGGACCCCCTCGACGAGGACGACTGGGAGGGCTGGAAGGCCATCACCGACCAGCTCGGCTCGAAGACCCAGCTCGTCGGCGACGACCTGTTCGTCACCAACGTCGAGCGCCTCGCCCGCGGCATCGCCGGCGGCCAGGCCAACGCGCTGCTGGTGAAGGTCAACCAGATCGGCTCGCTCACCGAGACCCTCGACTCCGTCGACCTGGCCCACCGCAACGGCTACCGCTGCATGATGAGCCACCGGTCCGGCGAGACCGAGGACACCACCATCGCCGACCTCGCCGTGGCCACCAACTGCGGCCAGATCAAGACCGGCGCCCCCGCACGCTCCGAGCGGGTCGCGAAGTACAACCAGCTGCTGCGCATCGAGGACCTTCTCGGGGATGCCGCGCGCTACGCCGGTGTGTCGGCGTTCCCGCGCTACACCTCCTGAGTCACGCTAGGGCGGTGAGTCCCGACCCTCGACGCAAGCCGCGGGGTTCGGGTCCCCGCGGACGCACCGGACCCGGCCGCTCGGGGGCTCGTTCCCCCGAGCGACCGGAGCGGCCCGCCGATCGGCCGGCCGCCCCCGGTGCCGCGCGCGCGGCTCGGGAGCGGGCGGCGTCCCCGGTCGCGACGGCGAAGCGACCGCGGCCCCGGCTCACCGGCCGGGCCGCGATCCTGGTGGTCGTGCTGGCGGTGCTCGCCGTCAGCTACGCCTCCTCGGCCAAGGCCTACCTCCAGCAGCGCAGCGAGCTCGACGACCTGCACAGCGAGATCGCCCGTCGCCAGGCGGCGATCGACGACCTCGAGCGGGAGAAGCGGCGCTGGGAGGACCCCGAGTACGTCAAGCAGGTGGCTCGCGAGCGGTTCGGCTACGTCGGCCGCGGTGAGACCTCCTACGTCGTCCTCGGCGAGGACGGCGAGCCGCTGCAGAGCGAGTCCGAGCTCGGCGACCCGAGCAGCGTCGGTGAACCGACCAGCCCGAAGCCGTGGTGGGATGACGCCTGGGCCTCGGTGCAGACCGCCGGCGACCCGCCCAAGAACCCCGGAACCCCGCCCCTGACCGAGATCGACGGCTCGGGGGAGAAGCAGGAAGGACAGTGATCGACCCGTGATCGACCCCGTGGACGAAGCGGCCATCGGAGCCCAGCTCGGTCGGACGCCCCGCGGGATCCACGAGGTCGGCCACCGCTGCCCCTGCGGCAACCCCGACGTCGTCACCACCGAGCCGCGCCTGCCCGACGGCACGCCGTTCCCGACGACCTACTACCTCACCTGCCCGCGCGCGGCCTCGCGCATCGGCTCCCTCGAGGGCGGCGGGCTGATGAAGGAGATGGAGGCCCGGCTCGGGGAGGACGCCGACCTGGCCGCCGCCTACGCCGCCGCCCACGAGCGCTACCTGGCCGCCCGGGCCGAGCTCGGCGAGGTCGAGGAGATCGCCGGCATCTCGGCCGGCGGCATGCCGACCCGCGTGAAGTGCCTGCACGTGCTGGCCGGCCAGTCCCTGGCCCAGGGCCGCGGGGTGAACCCGCTGGGCGACGAGGTGCTCGACCTGCTCGGCGCCTGGTGGGAGGAGGGCCGGTGCGTGGACCGGTAGCCGCCATCGACTGCGGCACCAACACCATCAAGCTCCTCATCGGCCGCCTCCCCGAGGTCTCCGTGCGCACCTCGCGGATGATCCGGCTCGGCCAGGGCGTCGACGCCACCGGGCGGCTCGCCGACGAGGCGCTCGACCGGGCCTTCGCGGCCGTGGAGGAGTACGCGGTGCTCATCGAGCAGCACGGCGTCGCGCGCGAGGACATCCGCTTCTGCGCCACCTCCGCCACCCGCGACGCCAGCAACGCCGCCGTGTTCAGCGACGGCGTCCTCGCCCGGCTCGGGGTGCGGCCCGAGGTGCTCTCGGGGGAGGAGGAGGCCTCGCTGGCCTTCGCCGGCGCCGTCCGCGGCCTTCCCGATGCGCCGCGACCGGTGCTCGTGGTCGACGTCGGCGGCGGATCGACCGAGCTGATCCTCGGCGACACCGCACCGACGGCCTCGCACTCGATGGACATCGGCTCGGTGCGCCTCACCGAACGCCACCTGCACTCCGACCCGCCGACCGCCGCCGAGATCGCCGCCTGCGTGGCCGACATCGACGCCCAGCTCGACGCCTGCCCCGTCGACGCCGCGCTCGGCGCCACGGTCGTCGGCGTCGCCGGCACCTTCACCAGCGTCGCCGCGGGCGTGCTGCACCTGCCGTCCTTCGATCCCGACGCCGTCGATCACGCGCGGCTGCCGATGCCGGCCGTGCATGCGCTGTGCGACGAGCTGGTCGCCATGACCGTGGCCGAACGCCTCGCCCTCGGCTGGATGCACCCCGGGCGCGCCGACGTCATCGCCGCCGGCGCCCTCATCGTCAGCCGGGTGCTCGCGCGGACCTCGGCGGAGCACCTCGTCGT
This sequence comes from Nocardioides fonticola, assembly GCF_039536805.1. Classification (NCBI taxonomy): domain Bacteria; kingdom Bacillati; phylum Actinomycetota; class Actinomycetes; order Propionibacteriales; family Nocardioidaceae; genus Nocardioides; species Nocardioides fonticola. The sequence continues at coordinate 127,354 of NZ_BAAAZH010000003.1, forward strand.
CGCCGAGGCGGACATCCTCGATGGGATCGCGTGGAGTATCTGAGGGCTGCAGGTTTCGCCCGTCAGGTGGTGCTGGTGGGACGACGGCGCGGGCGAATCCGTCCGCGGGGAGGTCTCCTGGTCCTCGTCCCACGCTGGCGGTGCTCGGTCCGGAGGTCGGTCCTGCGCCTGCCAGAATGCCCCGGTGACCGTCCACGCCATCACCGTCCTGGGCCAGGACCGTCCCGGCATCATCGCCGAGACCACCGGCCGCCTCGCCGAGCTGGGCCTCAACCTCGAGGACTCCACGATGACCCTGCTGCGCGGCCACTTCGCGATGATGCTGGTCTGCGCCGGCGACGCCGAGGCGTCGGCGATCGAGGCGGCGCTCGCGCCGATCACCGAGGACGGCAGCCTGGCCATCGAGGTCCGCGAGGTCACCACCGCCGCGGACGCCGCCCCGGCCGCGAGCGGCTGGGTGCTCACCGTGCACGGCGGCGACCGGCCCGGCATCGTGTCCTCCATCGTGGCCGAGGTGGCCGCTGTCGGTGGCAACATCACCGACCTCACCACCCGCCTCGCCGGCGACCTCTACCTGCTGATCGCCGAGATCGACCTGCCGGCGGGCGCGGACGCCGACGCGGTGGCCACCGCCATCGGCCAGGCCGCCGCGGCCCTCGGGGTGGGTGCGACCCTGCGTCCGGCGGAGGCCGACGAACTGTGAGCGATCCGTCGAGCGGCAGCGGGGTCAATCCCCGGGTGCTCGCCTGGACCGAGGCCGAGCTCGGCGTCGAGGGCCGGGTCCGAGACGTCGTGCGCGCGCCCGCCGTCGTCCTGTCCACCGTCGGCGGGGTCGTCGACCCCACGTCGGCCGAGGCGATCCAGTTGGCCGCCGACCTGGTCGCCACGATGCGGGTGAGCCCGGGATGCGTCGGCCTGGCCGCGCCGCAGGTCGGCGTGAGCGCCCAGATGTTCAGCGTCGACGTCTCCGAGCACCCCAAGACCCGCGACCACCACGGCACCTACGTGCTGTGCAACGCGGTCGTCGTGGAGTCCAGCCGCAACGAGAAGGCCCGCGAGGGCTGCATGAGCGTGCCCGACCTCACCGGCGACGTGAAGCGCGCCTCGCGGCTCGTCGTCCGGGGGCAACTGCCGGGCACCGGCGAGGAGGTCGAGATCACCGCCAACGCCTTCGAGGCCCGCGCGCTCCAGCACGAGATCGACCACTGCCAGGGCCTGCTGTTCCTCGACCGCGTCGCCGGCGCCCACGCGATCTACCAGCGCAAGACCTACCTCTGAGGCCTCCGCGCCTCGGACGCCCCCATATCCCAACCGGCAGAGGAAGCCGCCTTAAAAGCGGCACAGTCTGGGTTCGAATCCCAGTGGGGGCACCGGCGCTTCGAGGATCCGGCGCGCAGCGGCGTCGTCCTGCCAGACTCGCCCCATGCTGCTGCGTGCGATCCGGGTGCGCCCGGGTGACGACGACCGCAGGTGGCCCTTCACGGTGCCCGCGATCGCCGCGGTGGCGCGCGAGGGGCTGCGACTGACGTCGTCGTTCACGGTGCTCCTGGGCGCCAACGGCAGCGGCAAGTCGACGCTGGTGGAGGCGATCGCGGAGGCCTACGGGCTCGACGTCCGGGGCGGGCACGGAGCGCGTCGGTACGCGGTCGAGCAGGCGGGCACGCCCCTGGGCGGCGCGCTCGACCTGGAGATCGCCACGGGCGGCCATGCCGTCGCGGGCCGCAGCGCCGGGTTCTTCCTGCGGGCCGAGACGGCGCTCGGCGTGCTGAGCTTCATGAGCGGCCAGCAGGTGCCCGGGTACGGCCCGCCGCCCGACGAGGTCAGCCACGGGGAGTCCTATCTCGCCGCGATCGAGGGCCGCTTCCGCGAACCTGGCCTCTACCTCCTCGACGAGGCGGAGGGTCCGCTCTCCTTCGGCAACACGCTGCTGCTCCTCGATCGGCTGCGGTGGCTGGCCGACCAGCCGGGCACGCACGTCGTCTACGCGACGCACTCGCCGATGGTGGCCGCCGTCCCGGAGGCGCAGATCTTCGAGCTCGACGACCGCGGCATCCACGAACGCTCCTTCACCGACCTGGAGATGGTCGCCCAGTGGCGGGCCTTCCTCGACCGTCCCGACCTTTTCTTCGCCGACTGAGTTCGCCGCCGGCCGCCGCCGGCCGCCGCAGTGCCGCCGCAGTGCCGCCGGCCCCCGGAGATGCCAGGTGGCCCCCGCCCCAGAGCCGGGGGAGACCACCTGTCCCGGTCGGCAGGGAGGCCGGAGCCGGGAGTCACCTCCTGGGAGAGGGAACGCCTGCGACCGTAGGCAGCCCCCGGGATGGGGCGCCTGGTCCGTTGGGGTGGGGTGGGCGGCCGCCGTCCATGGTGTCGATCACGTGCTGTCACCACGGCGGGGCGGGCGGGGCCACCTGGCAGGATCAGGGCGTGAGCCACCGGCACGAGCACGAGCACGAGCAGACCGAGCAGCCGTTCGCCCCGCACACCCGGGAGTTCTGGGACCACCGCTACGGCGAGTCCCAGCGGGTCTGGAGCGGCAACCCCAACCAGCGCCTGGTCGAGCAGGTCGCGGGTCTGACCCCCGGGACGGCGCTCGACGTCGGCTGCGGCGAGGGCGCGGACGCCGTGTGGCTGGCCTCCCAGGGCTGGACCACGACCGGCGTCGACGTCTCGGTGGTCGCCCTCGAGCGCACTGCCGCGCACGCCGCCGAGGCCGGGGTGCAGGTCGCGACCGCGCCCTACGACGTCCTGGCGGGGGAGCCGTTGCCCGGCGGCCCGTACGACCTGGTGACCTCCCACTTCCTGCACCTGCCCGCCGAGCTGCGGCACGCCGCCTACGCCCACATGGCCGATGCGGTCGCGCCCGGAGGTCGACTGCTGATCGTCGGTCATCACCCCGCCGACCACGAGAGCGGCGTGCGGCGTCCGCACGGCGAGGGCCTCATGTTCACCGCTGAGGAGGTCGTGGGCTGTTTCGCCACAGACGACTGGGAGACCGAGGTCGCCGCCGAGCCCCGACGCGTGCAGCAGACGCCCGACGGGCCGCTCGAGGTGACCGACACGGTGGTGCGGCTGCGGCGTCGCTGATCGCCGCCCCACGAGAGTCTGTGACTTCGCTGAGCCGGGAACCCTTCGGCGCTCGCGTGCGTTGAGCTGGGTAGACGCCACTAGGGTGGCGTGCATGGCGAGTCGTCACGGTGACGGCCGCCCGGCCTCCAGGGAGGAGACCAGCGATCATGCAGAGCAACAACCCGGTGTTCCGCCGCTCGGAGGAGTTCAACCGCCCCGGCGCGAACGCCTACGGCAACCAGGGCTACTACGGCTCCGACCCCTCCTCGTGGGGCGTCGGCGCGCCGGGTGACACCGGAGTCGGCTACGCGCCGACCCCGCAGCCGGTGCGCTCGGGCCCCATGACCATCGACACGGTGGTGCAGAAGACCGGCCTGACCCTCGGCGTCGTGATCGTCGCCGCGATGGCCACCTGGATCCTCACCCCGAGCATCGAGACCACCACCGACGCCTTCGGCAACACCAGCGTCGACACCAGCGGCCTCGGCGCCCTCTTCGCCGCCGCCACCATCGGCAGCCTCGGCGCGTTCGCCCTCTCGATGGTCAACAGCTTCAAGCGGGTCATCAGCCCCGCCCTCGTGCTGGCCTTCGCGGTCTTCGAGGGCATCGCGCTCGGCGGCCTCTCGAAGGTCTTCAACATCGCCTACCCCGACGGCAATGTCGTCCAGGGCGCGGTGATCGGCACCTTCGCCGCCTTCGCGGGCACGCTGACCGCCTACAAGGTCCTCGACATCAAGGTCACCGCGAAGTTCCAGAAGTTCGTCATCGCCGCCGTGTTCGGCATGATCGGGCTCTCGCTCATGGAGCTGGTGCTGGGCCTCTTCGGCGCCCAGATCGGCCTCTTCGGCGTCTCGGGCCTCGGCATGATCACCGCCGTCGCCGGCCTCGTGCTCGGTGTGTTCATGCTGATCATGGACTTCGACTTCGTCGAGCAGGGCATCCGCAACGGCCTGCCCGAGCGGGAGTCGTGGCGCGCCGCGTTCGCCATGACCATCAGCCTGGTCTGGATCTACACCAACCTGCTGCGCATCCTGGCCTACTTCCAGCAGGACTGATCTCACGCAGATCGTCCGCCGGTAGGCGAGAGCCCCTCCGAGCACTGCTCGGAGGGGCTCTCGTCGTTCCGGGTCGTGGTGCGGGTGCGGCGGTGATGCGGTGGCTGGGGCGGCGCCGGTGCGGCCGGGGTCAGGGCACCGGGATCGCGAGTGGGGCGGCGTCGCCGTCCGCGTCGCCGATGCCCTCCGGTGTCGGGGGGACGACGGGGGTGGGCTCGGCCGAACTCTCGGTGCCGTGCTCGGCGTCCTCGGGCGTCTGCGCCTCGCCGGAGCTGCGACGACGACGGTGCCGCAGCTCGACCCACAGCCCGCGGACGCCGAGGCGGGTGCCGCCGACCTGGGTGCCGTCGAGCTCGGTGCCCGGGTGGGCGACGGCCTCGAGCGCGGCCTCGGTGACGGGCAGCACCCGTTCGCCGCGCAGGCTCTGGAGCTCCTTCTCGTCGTCCTCGGTCAGCCCGACCGCGGCCAGCGTGCTGGGCAGCAGCACCGAGGCCAGGCGTCGGTAGCCCTCGGCCGAGGGATGGAACTGGTCGGGGCCGAAGAGCAGGGCCGGGGTGGCGGCGAACTCAGGCCCGAGGATCGAGCCGAGGGAGACGGTGCGACCGCCCTCCTCGAGCACCGCGATGGTCTGCCCCGCGGCCAGGCGGCGCGACCAGGCGCGCGCGACCTGCTTCAGCGGCGGAGCGATCGGCTTGATGGTGCCCAGGTCGGGGCAGGTGCCCACGACTACCGCGACGCCGGCCTCGCGCAGCCGCCGCACCGCCTCGGCGAGGTGGCGCACGGAGACGGCCGGCGGGACGACGTGGGTGACGTCGTTGGCGCCGATGAGGATCACCGCGACGTCGGGGGTGCTGGGCAGCACGCGGTCGATCTGCTCGGCGAGGTCGGAGGTGCGGGCGCCGACGACGGCGACGTCGCGCAGGTAGACCCGGCGGTCGGCGTACTCGGCGACGCCGCTGGCGAGCAGGGCGCCGGGCGTCTCCTCGACCCGGACGACTCCGTAGCCGGCCGCGCTGGAGTCGCCGAGCACCGCGACCTTGATGGCCGGGCCGGGGCGGCCGCGGCCGTACCAGCCGGTGGAGTCCGGGGGCGGAGCGGAGGCGATCGGGCCGATGGCGTTGCGGGCGAGCTTGGCCTCCAACGTCAGGACGCCGTACAGGCCGGCGCCGACGACGGAGAGCCCGCCGCCCCCGAACGCTGCGGCGGAGGCCAGACGGCGCGCGGCGGAGGCTCGGCTCATGCGGTCGAGTCTAGGGACGCGCCCCTGAGGGCGGCGGCGTCCTACGCCCAAGGGTGAGGCCTAGGGTGGGAGCGTGGAATACGTCGACTCCCTGCTGGACCTCATCGGCAACACCCCGCTGCTGAGGCTCTCGCGCACTCTGGACCTGCCTTCCGCCGAGGACACCGACCCGACCGGTCCGCTCGTCCTGGCGAAGGTCGAATACCTCAACCCCGGTGGCTCGGTGAAGGACCGCATCGCCACGCGCATGATCGAGGCCGCCGAGGCCTCCGGCGCGTTGCAGCCCGGCGGCACGATCGTCGAGCCCACCTCGGGCAACACCGGCGTCGGGCTGGCGATGGTCGCCCAGGCCAAGGGCTACAAGTGCGTCTTCGTCTGCCCCGACAAGGTCAGCGAGGACAAGCGCAACGTGCTGCGCGCCTACGGCGCCGAGGTCGTGGTGTGCCCGACCGCGGTCGCGCCCGAGCATCCCGACTCCTACTACAACGTCTCCGACCGGCTCGCCGCACAGCCGGGCGCCTGGAAGCCCGACCAGTACTCCAACCCCCACAACCCGCTGTCTCACTACGAGACCACCGGACCCGAGATCTGGCGCCAGACCGAGGGCCGCATCACCCACTTCGTCGCCGGTGTCGGCACCGGCGGCACCATCTCCGGCGTCGGCAAGTACCTCAAGGAGCAGAACCCGGCGGTGCGCATCATCGGCGCCGACCCGGCCGGCTCGGTCTACTCCGGCGGCACCGGCCGCCCCTACCTCGTCGAGGGCGTCGGCGAGGACTTCTGGCCCGACACCTACGACCGCACCCTCGCCGACCGCATCATCGAGGTCTCCGACGCCGACTCCTTCGCCTACACCCGCCGTCTGGCCCGCGAGGAGGCGCTGCTGGTCGGCGGTTCGGCCGGCATGGCCGCCTTCGCGGCCCGCCAGCTCGCCCACGAGCTCGCCGGCACCCCCGAGGGCCGCGACGCCGTCATCGTCGTCCTGCTGCCCGACTCCGGCCGCGGCTACCTGACCAAGCTGTTCAACGACGACTGGCTGGCGCAGTACGGCTTCCCGACCGGCGACGCCGACGGCGTGCAGACCGTCGGGGAGGTGCTGCGGGCGAAGACCGGGCCGTTGCCCGACCTCGTGCACACCCACCCCTCGGAGACCATCGCCGAGGCCGTGCAGATCCTGCAGGAGTACAGCGTCTCGCAGATGCCGGTCTTGCGCGCCGAGCCGCCGATCGTGGCCGCCGAGGTGGCCGGCTCGGTCTCCGAGCGGGCGCTGCTCGACGCGCTCTTCGCCGGCCGGGCGAAGCTCACCGACCCGGTCGAGGACCACATGTCGCCGCCGCTGCCCACCATCGGCTCGACCTCTCCGGCCACCGACGCCGTCACGCTGCTGGAGTCGGCCGACGCCGTCCTGGTGCACGAGGACGGCAAGCCGGTCGGCGTCCTGACGCGGCAGGATCTGTTGGCGTTCCTCGCGCGGGGCTGAGGGGCTGGGGGAGCCGAAAGTTTCGGCGGGGGACCGCCGAAGTTTCGGCGGGTACCCGCTGAATCTTTCGGTTCCCTGCCGAAGCTTCGAACGGGAACCGAAAGCTTTGGCGGGTACCCGCTGAAACTTTCGCGCCGCGACCCGGCACCTGCCCTAGGATCAGAACACGTTCTAGTTCTGGAGGCAGGATGACGGCGACCCCCGCCATCGACGGCTGGTTCACCACCGAGCCCGAGCCGGCGCTCACCGCCGACCGGTGCACCAGTTGCGGCACGGTGTTCTTCCCCCCGACGGCGGCCGCGGCCGGCTTCTGCCGCAACCCCGCGTGCGAGGGGGAGACCTTCGAGCAGACGGCGTTGGCGCGCCGGGGTCGCATCTGGTCCTACACCGACGCGCAGTACCGCCCGCCCGCGCCCTACATCCCGGCCACCGACCCCTACGAGCCGTTCGCGCTCGCCGCGGTCGAGCTGCCCGAGGGCCTCGTGGTGCTCGGGCAGGTCGCGGCCGGCTACGGCGTGGCCGACCTGCGGGTCGGCGCCGAGGCCGAGCTCGTCGTCGAGCCGCTCTACACCGAGCAGGGCGAGGACGGCGAGGTGCAGCGCACGATCTGGCGGTGGCGGCCGGTCGCCGTCCAGGCTGCCGCGGCAGGAGCGGGGGAGCAGGCATGAGCAACGACATCGTCGTCCTGGGTGCGGGCATGCACCCGTGGGGCAAGTGGGGACGCAACTTCGTCCAATACGGCGTCCACGCGGCCCGCGCCGCACTGAAGGACGCCGGCGTCCCGTGGACCGACGTCGACCTCGTCGTCGGCGGCGAGACGGTGCGCAACGGCTACGCCGGGTACGTCGCCGGATCGACCTTCGCCTCGGCGCTGGGCTGGAACGGGGCGCGCATCGCGACGTCCTACGCGGCGTGCGCCACCGGAGCCCAGGCCATCGACACCGCCCGGGCCCGCATCCTGGCGGGCATGAGCGAGGTGGCGCTGGTCGTCGGCGCCGACACCACGCCGAAGGGGTTCCTGGCCCCCAACGCCGGCGAGCGCTGGGACGACCCCGACTGGCTGCGCTTCCGCCTGCTCGGCATGACGAACCCGGCCTACTTCGCGCTCTACGCGCGCCGCCGCATGGACCTCTACGGCGCCACCGCCGAGGACTTCGCCCAGGTGAAGGTGAAGAACTCCCGGCACGGCCTGACCAACCCCTACGCGCGCTACCGCAAGGAGGTCGCCGCGCAGGAGGTGCTCGACTCCGCGGTCGTCAGCGACCCGCTGCACCTGCTCGACATCTGCGCCACCTCCGACGGCGCCGCCGCGGTCGTGCTGTGCAGCACGGCGTACGCCGCCCGGCTCGGCGTCACCGACCCGGTGCGGGTGAAGGCGGTGGCCACCGTGACACCGTCCTTCCCGAACACCGTCATCGACATGCCGCTGCTCTCCACCGACGCCAGCGGCGGCATCGACCCTGAGCACACCTTCAAGGAGTCGATCGGCATCGCCGCCTACGAGGAGGCCGGCATCGACCCCTCCGACGTCGACGTCGCCGAGGTCTACGACCTGTCCACCGCGCTCGAGCTGGACTGGATGGAGGACCTCCAGCTGTGCAAGCGCGGCGAGGCCGAGGCCCTGCTGCGCGCGGGCGACACCACCCTCGGCGGCCGCATCCCGGTCAACCCGTCGGGCGGGTTGGCCTGCTTCGGCGAGGCCGTGCCTGCGCAGGCGATCGCGCAGGTCTGCGAGCTCACCTGGCAGCTGCGTGGCCAGGCCGAGGGACGCCAGGTCGAGGGCGCCCGGGTCGGCATCACCGCCAACCAGGGGCTCTTCGGGCACGGGTCGAGTGTGATCCTGGCGCGGTGACGGGGTGTCACCGGACGTCTGAGTCACCGGGCGCCCGGTGACTCCTGCCATTGGTCAGGCAAGACTTGCGTCGCAACCCGACAGACTCAGCTGACCAATCCTGGGGGTTCGGCGGGTCTGCCGGAGCGCGCGTCCCAGAGCAACCGCCAGACCAGGTGCTCACCGGCGAGTCCCTTGAGCGGGACGGCGCCGACCGCCTCGAGCATCACCTTCGGGCGGCCGATCACGGCCTGCGCCACCGCGTCGGAGATCAGCACCTCCCCGCCGTCCGCGAGCGCCGCGACCCGGGCGGCCAGCGCGACGTTGGTGCCGAAGTAGTCGCCGTCGCGGGAGATCACCCGGCCGGTGTGGATGCCGATGCGCACCCGCACGGGGGTCAGCCGCAGCCGCGGATCGAGGGTGCGGGCGAGGGTGCGCTGGATCGAGCGGGCCGCACGCACGGCCGACACCGGGTCGCGGAAGGCCACCATGAAGGAGTCGCCGGCCGTCTTCACGACCTGCCCGTGCCGCTTCTCCACCGCCGAGCGGACGACGGCGTCGTGCGCCTCCAGCACCTTCACCCATGCTCGGTCGCCGAGCCGGTGGTTGAGCGCGGTGGAGTCCTCGATGTCGGAGAAGAACAGGGTGACCGTGCCGTCCGGGGCGGCCACCTCGAGGATGTCGGGGCGCTTCTCCAACGCCCACGCGGTCAGGTCGTCCAGCGACATCGCCAGCAGCCCGGTGACGCCGTGGCGCCGCACCAGGGCGGCGGTGCCGACGACGGCCCGGACGGCGCGCTCGGCCGCGGTCGCCGGCGGCGGGGGACGCAGCGCGACGTCCAGATCGGCCTCCAGGCGCGCCACGAGCGCCCGTGAGGCCGCCAGCTCGGCGCGCACCCGCGACAGCGCGGTGGCCAGGGCGATGACGAGCGCGGTGAGGACGACGCACAGCACCGCCAGCAACGTCGTCACGGACCGAAGGCTACTGACCCCCGGCCCGGGGCTCCCGGGACGTCGGACCCTCCGGCTCCGGGTTCGCTGCCCCTGGGGGGCGGGTCGGGATCGGAGAACGCTGGAGCCATGGGCACCAGCGACACCACCTCCCCGCAGTCAGCGTCCGCCGATCACACCGGCCCTGACCACACCGGCCCTGATCACGCCGGCTCTGATCACACCGACTCCGCCGACATCGTCGGCGCCGTCGTCGTCGGCGTCGACGGATCCACCGAGTCGCGCCGCGCGGTCGAATGGGCCGCCGACCACGCCGCGCTCGAGCGCCGTCCGCTCGTGCTGCTGCACGCCGCGCCCGTGACGGGTCCGGTCAGCGGCCTGTGGCTCGACCAGGCCGGCATCGACCACGTGCAGCTGCGCGAGGCGATCCGGGTCGAGGCCCGCGCCCACCTGCTCGCCGCCGAGATCCGCGTGCAGGAGCGGCACCCCGACCTGCCGGTGCACACCCGGCTCGTGGACGGCGATCCGCGCTCGGTGCTGCACTCCGTCGGCGCGACCGCCGCGCTGCTGGTCGTCGGTTCACGTGGCCGCGGCCCGGTGGCGAGCCTGCTGCTCGGCTCGGTGAGCGCCGCCGTCGCCCGGCATGCGCCGTGCCCGGTGGTCGTCGTCCGGGACGCCGTCGTTGCCCGCCCCGGCGGTGTGGTGGTCGGCGTGGATGCGACGCCCGCCTCGCGGGCCGCGGTGGAGTTCGCCTTCCGCGAGGCCTCGCTGACCGGACGCCGTCTGATCGCCGTCCACTGCCTCTTCGACATCGAGCACGCCGAGATGGGCCACGCCTTCTTCGAGCCGCGGGTCGGCGACATCGAGGAGGCCCGCCTGCTCGTCAGCGAGACCATGGCCGGCATCGTCGAGAAGTTCCCCGACGTCGAGGTGGAGTGCCGCTACGCCCGCGGCCCGGCCGACGAGATGCTCGTGCGGGCCGCGGCCGGCATGGACCTCGTCGTCGTCGGCGCGGAACGCCGCGGACCCATCGGCACCGCCCTGTTCGGCTCGGTGGCCGGCTCGGTGCTCGAGCACGCGCACGGCAGCGTGGCCGTCGTCCCGCTCGGACGCCGCTGACCCGTCCCGCCCGCGCGTGGTCGCACGCGACCCCGGGCCCGGCGTGGACCCGGGCGCTAGCGTGATGGGGTGAGCACCGCGACGTCCTCCTCCCCGTCCTCCACCTCCGCCCCGGCCATCACCACGGTCGGCGAGCTGCGGGCCGCCGGCTACGAGCACAAGCCGCTGCGCGTCGAGATCCGCGACAACCTCCTCGCCGCCCTGCGCGAGGGCCGCGACCCGTGGCCGGGCCTGCACGGTCTGGAGAACACCGTCATCCCGCAGCTCGAGCGCGCCCTGCTCGCCGGCCACGACGTCGTCCTGCTGGGCGAGCGCGGTCAGGGCAAGACCCGCCTGCTGCGCACGATGATCGGCCTGCTCGACGAGTGGACGCCGGTCATCGACGGCTCCGAGCTCGGCGAGCACCCCTTCGACCCCATCACCGTCGAGAGCCGTCGCCGGGCCGCCGAGCTCGGCGATGAGCTGCCGGTCGCCTGGCGCCACCGCGACGAGCGCTACTCCGAGAAGCTCGCCACCCCCGACACCTCGGTGGCCGATCTCATCGGCGACGTCGACCCGATGAAGGTGGCCGAGGGACGCAGCCTCGGCGACCCCGAGACCATCCACTTCGGGCTCATCCCGCGCAGCCACCGCGGCATCGTGGCCATCAACGAGCTGCCCGACCTCGCCGAGCGCATCCAGGTGGCGATGCTCAACGTGATGGAGGAGCGCGACATCCAGATCCGCGGCTACGTGCTGCGGCTGCCCCTCGACGTCCTGGTGGTGGCCAGCGCCAACCCCGAGGACTACACCAACCGCGGCCGCATCATCACCCCGCTCAAGGACCGCTTCGGCGCCGAGATCCGCACCCACTACCCGGTCGAGCTGGACGCCGAGGTCGCGGTCATCCGCCAGGAGGCCGAGCTGGTCGCCGAGGTGCCCGACGCGATCATCGAGATCCTGGCCCGCTTCACCCGCAACCTGCGCGAGTCCTCCGCCGTCGACCAGCGCTCGGGCGTCAGCGCCCGCTTCGCGATCGCGGGCGCGGAGACCATCGCGGCAGCGGCCCTGCACCGCGCGACCGTGCAGGGCGAGGACGCCGCCGTGGCCCGCGTCGTCGACCTCGAGACCGCCGTCGACGTGCTCGGCGGCAAGATCGAGTTCGAGTCGGGCGAGGAGGGTCGCGAGACCGAGATCCTCACCCATCTGCTGCGCACCGCGACCGCGGAGACGGTGCGCGCGCACTTCCGCGGCATCGACTTCGCGCTGCTGGTGGAGGCGATCGAGAACGGCCAGATGGTCACGACGGGTGAGCAGGTCACCGCCCGCGACTTCCTGGCCGGCCTGCCGCGGCTGGGCGAATCCGACCTCTACGACCAGATCTGCGACCGGTTCGCGGCGAAGAGCGACGGCGAGTCGGCCGCTGCGATCGAGCTGGCGCTGGAGGGCCTCTACCTGGCCCGCAAGATCGGCAAGGACTCCGACGGCGCGGAGACCGTCTATGGCTGATCGGGTGCTGATCAGGCGTGGCAGCCCCGACGACGCCCCCGCACTGCGCGTGCTGGCCGAGGCCGTCGTCCCGGCGACCTACGATCCGATCGACCCGGATTTCGCCGTCCACACCCTCGAGACCTGGTGGGACGTCGACCGCATGCGCGTCTCACTGGCGCAGCTGTGGCACGGCGTGGCCGAGCTGGACGACCGGATCGTCGGTGTGGCCAACCTCGGCCGGTCGGACGACCGGTGGGTGATGTGGAAGCTCTACGTGCACCCCGATGCCCAGGGCCGCAGCATCGGACGCCGTCTGCTCGAGGCCGCCCTCGAGCAGGTGCCGGCCGGTGAGGCGCTGTGGCTCGAGCACGTCGACGGCAACGACCGCGCCCACGCCTTCTACAAGGCGCTCGGCTTCGAGACGAGCCACCGCGAGCCGCAGGAGCGGTTTCCCGACCTGATCTGGATGAAGAGGGACCACTGATGGCGAACCGGCATACGTCCAAGCAGACCCGCTCGCGCTATGCCCGCTACTCCGGCGGCGACCCGCTCGCCCCGCCGGTCGACCTCGCCGAGGCCCTGGAGGCCATCGGCGAGGACGTCATGGCCGGGTATAGCCCCGAGCGGGCGATGCGGGAGTTCCTGCGCCGCGGCGGGCGCGACCAGCGCGGCCTCGACGACCTCGCCCGGCAGATCGCGGAGAAGCGCCGCGAACTGCTCCAGAAGCACAACCTCGACGGCACCCTCCAGGAGGTGCGCGAGCTGCTGGAGAAGGCGGTGCTCGAGGAGCGCAAGCAGTTGGCCCGCGACGCGATGATGGACGACGCCGACCGCGCCTTCCGCGAGATGCGGCTGGAGAACCTGCCGTCCTCGCCGGCGGCGGCGGTCAGCGAGCTGTCGTCCTACGACTGGCAGAGCCGCGAGGCCCGCGAGGCCTACGAGCAGATCAAGGACCTCCTCGGCCGCGAGATGCTCGACCAGCGGTTCCAGGGCATGAAGCAGGCGCTGGAGAACGCCACCGATGAGGATCGCGCCGCGATCAACGAGATGCTCTCTGACCTCAATGAGCTCTTGGAGAAGCACCGCCGCGGCGAGGACACGCCCGAGGACTTCGAGCAGTTCATGGACAAGCACGGCGGGTTCTTCCCCGAGAACCCCCGCAACGTCGACGAGCTCATCGACGCCCTCGCCCAGCGGTCGGCCGCTGCCCAGCGGATGATGAACTCGATGACCGCCGAGCAGCGGGCCGAGCTCATGGCGCTCTCCCAGCAGGCGTTCGGCTCCCCGCAGCTGATGGAGTCGCTGGCCCAGCTCGACGCCAATCTCCAGTCGCTGCGGCCCGGTGAGGACTGGACCGGCTCCCAGCGCTTCGACGGCGAGGAGGGCCTCGGTCTCGGCGACGGCACCGGCGTCCTGCAGGACCTCGCCGAGCTCGACCAGCTCTCCGAGCAGCTCTCGCAGAGCTACGGCGGGGCGCGCATGGACGACCTCGACCTCGACAAGCTCGCCCGGCAGCTCGGCGAGGACGCCGCCGTCGACGCCCGCACGCTCCAGGAGCTGGAGAAGGCGCTGCGCGAGAGCGGCACCCTCAAGCGCGGCACCGACGGGCAGCTGCGGCTCACGCCGAAGGCGATGCGCCAGCTCGGCAAGGCGCTGCTGCGCGACGTCGCCGAGCGCATGTCGGGCCGCCAGGGCAACCGCGACATGAACAAGGCCGGCGCGGCCGGCGAGCGCTCGGGCGCCACCCGACCGTGGGCGTTCGGCGACACCGAGCCGTGGGACGTCACCCGCACCGTCACGAACGCGGTGCTGCGGACGGCGTCCGAGGGGCGCTCGACCACCGGCGGCGTCCGCCTGACGATCGACGACGTCGAGGTGCAGGAGACCGAGGCGCGCACCCAGGCCGCGGTGGCGCTGCTGGTCGACACCTCGTTCTCGATGGCGATGGACGGGCGCTGGGTGCCGATGAAGCGCACGGCGCTGGCGCTGCACACGCTCATCCGCTCCCGCTTCCGCGGCGACCACCTCCAGCTCATCGGCTTCGGCCGGCACGCCGAGGTGATGGACATCGAGCAGCTCACCGCGCTGGATGCCCGCTGGGACAAGGGCACCAACCTGCATCACGGCCTGCTGCTGGCCAACCGGCACTTCCGCAAGCACCCCAACGCTCAGCCGGTGCTGCTGATCGTCACCGACGGCGAGCCGACCTCGCACCTGGAGTCCAGCGGCGAGGTGTACTTCAGCTACCCGCCGCACCCGCTGACCATCGCCTACGCCGTGCGCGAGCTCGACAACGCGATGCGCCTGGGCGCCCAGACCACGTTCTTCCGGCTGGGTGAGGACCCGGGTCTCGCCCGGTTCATCGACTCCATGGCCCGTCGCGTCGACGGCCGCGTGGTCGCCCCCGAGCTCGACGACCTCGGTGCCGCCGTCGTCGGCTCCTACCTCGGCTCGCGCGGCCCCGGCGGGGGTGGCGGTTACGGCGGCGGGGGCTTCGGCGGGTTCGGCGACCTGTTCGGTGGTGGGCGTGGTTTCTGGGTCGGCTGAGGTCGGCCCCGCGTTGCTGTAACGCGGAGTTAGGGCGACTTCCCACCCCTCCTGAGGGCCTCCCAGTTCCCGTAACCGCGCGTTACAGCAGGGCGGTGCGGTCCAGCCCGGTGCGCTCCCGACATGCGCATGTGACATCGGATCCTTAAGCTCCGAGGGCTCTGGATGTCGGATGTGAAGGATCTCGGATGCGTCGTCGCCTGGCCTGCGTGGCCGCTGCCCTGCTCTCGCTCGCGGTCGTGCCCGGCGTCGCCACCGGGCCTGCCGAAGGTCGGGAGATCGTCTCCGACCAGCCGCTCGCGGGCTACCAGGATGCCGTATGGGATGAGGCTGCAGGTCGGCTGTTCGTCGCGCAGGGGCCCGCTGGTGTCGTGGTCTACGACCGTGACGGACGACGCGTCGCGCTGATCGACAGCGCGGCCAACCGCCTCACGCTCTCGCCCGACGGTGCCACTGTCTGGGGGTACGCCAATGCGACCGCGACCTTGGTGCGCATCGACGCCGCCAGCCTCCGATGACGACGGTGCCGGTCACCGGCGTCGAATGTACGGGGGAGGAGGATTTCGGAGTTGCTCAAGTGCTCGTCCAATCCGTGATCTGGCTCCGTCAGGCATGTAGCGCCGGCACCCGGCTCTACAGGGTCATGGCCGACGGAACCGCCGCTGAAGTCGGGATGGCACAGACCGAGGAACCCGGATACGTGGACTTCTCCGATGCACTCTTCGACTGGGTCCCGGTGCCCGATCACGAGGGCACCTTCGCCTTTGTCGACACCCGGCGCTACCGCTTCGTCATCGGTCAGGTCCGCAACACGTCGAGCGTTCCGACACTGGTGGAGCTGACGAGTACAGATGTCGGCGCGAGCGACGGGCAGCGCTCGTGGGCGCTGGTGGCGACGCCCGATGGCGATCAGGCGATCTCTGCCGGCGGATACCGTTACGACCTGACGTCCGGAAGTCTGATCGGGTCCGTCGACGCCCGCCATGATGGCGGCGTGGTCGCGATAGCGCCGTCGGGAGGCAGGGCCTTCCTGGGCTACGGCGCCCTCCGGCTCTACCGACCGGCTGGCACGAAGCCATGGTTGACGATTCGGCATCGGCCGTTCACCGTGGCGGACCTCGCGATCAGTGACGACCGGATCTTCCAGATCCTCAAGGCAGGCGACGACCCGGTCACGTATCGACTGCGGGTCATCGAGCCGAAGCTCGCCACCGACCTTACGGCCAAGGTCGGCCCGAAGCGGGTCGGATACCGCTCGCCGATCACCGTGTCGGTCGACCTCGGAGGGGTCGGCGCCGGCGCCCCGGTCCGGATCTTCGCCATGATGGACGGCCGCCAGGTCCAGGTCGGCGGCGCGACGACCGATGACGACGGTCATGCCGTCGTCGATGTGAGGCTGACGCGATCGACGGAGCTGACGGCGTCCTATGCCGGCGATGCGACCCACGATGCTGCTGTCACCAAGCCCGTGGAGGTCATGGTGGGGGCCAAGCTCACCGCCCGCTACCGCGGCGCACGTTCCACCGACGGGGCCTATGCGGTCTATCGATCGACCGACGACTACCACCTGGTGGTGCGGGCGACGCCGGACCACACCGGGGACTGCCTCACGCTCGTCACCGAGATCTTCGCGTCCGGTCGATGGACCGGAACCCAGTACTCGCGGTGCATCCGCCTGGGGCGAGGGAGCGCCATCGATCTGGTCGGGCGCGGCGAGCCGTCGCTCGCCGGTGAGCGCTTCCGCCAGAAGGTGATCCTCAAGCGCGATGCGGACAATGACACGACCCCATCGGAGTGGAACTACCTGCGCTTCATCGGCTGACCGGCGAGCACCTCGGCCAGCTCCTCCAACCCCTCCATCAACCGCGGCCCGGGCCGTGCCCAGTGGGCGTCGGCGTCGACGGCGTGGACGACGACGCCGGGCGGCAGCAGTCCGGCTGTCTGCAGGGCGTCGGCCTGGGCCTGGGCACCCGCTCGGTCGTAGCCGCAGGGGGCGACGACGATCAGGTCGGGGTCGGCTGCGTGCAGCTGCTCCCAGGTGATGCGCACCGACTTCTGCCCGGCCGTGCCGAGCACGCACTCGCCGCCGGCGAGCTCGACGATCTCGGGGATCCAGTGGCCCGGCGCGTACGGCGGGTCGGTCCACTCCAGCACGGCGACCCGCGGACGCCGTCCGCTTGCGGCCAGGCGCGCGGCCGTCGCCGAGCGGACGGCGTCGACCCGGCGCTCGAGGTCGGCGACGAGGGCGCGGGCGGCGGCGTCACGGCCGGTGGCGGCGCCGATCGCGAGGATCGAGCCCCACACCTCGGCGAGCGTATGCGGGTCGACGGTCAGCACCTCGGCGCGGCAGCCGAGGTGGGTCAGGGCGTCCTCGACGGTGGCGACGTCGAGCGCGCAGACGGCGCAGAGGTCCTGGGTGACGACGAGGTCGGCGTCCAGATCGGCCAGCGCGCCGGCGTCGAGCCGGTAGAGGTCCTCGCCGGCGGCGACGGCTGCGCTGACGAAGGCGTCGATGCCGGCCGGGTCGAGACCCTCGGGCAGCGCGGTCGAGGAGACGATGCGGCGCTCGCGCGCCTCGGCAGGGGTGTCGCACTCGAAGGTGACCCCGACGACGTCGTCCCCGGCGCCGAGGGCGAAGAGGATCTCGGTGGTGGAGGGGAGCAGGGAGACGATCCGCACGATCGCCAGCGTAGGCGGGCCCCTAGGGTGGCACCCGATGGACGACCCGAGTCTCACCGTGCTCGCCCTGCTGGCGCTCGCCGCGCTGACGGCGGGGTTCGTCGACTCGGTGGTCGGCGGCGGGGGGCTCATCCAGCTGCCGGCGCTGCTGCTGGCCCTGCCCGGCGCGAGCCCGGCGCAGCTGCTGGCCACCAACAAGCTCGGCTCGGTGTGCGGCACCAGCGTCAGCTCGCTCACCTACTTCCGGCGGGTGCGGCCCGATCCACGCGCGTTCGTGCCGCTGATGATCGCGGCCTTCGCCGGTTCGGCACTGGGTGCGCTGGTGGCCTCGCACATCCCCCGCTCGGCCTTCGACCCGGTGGTGCTGGTGGCGCTCGTGGTGGTCGGCGGCGTCGTCCTGTTCCGTCCGCAGCTGGGGGAGCGGACGGCGCTGCGCTTCGCCCCGGCACGCCACCGGACGGTCGCGGCCCTGCTCGGTGCGGTGATCGGGTTCTACGACGGCGCGCTCGGCCCCGGCACCGGCAGCTTCCTGGTGATCGGTCTGGTGGGCGTGCTCGGCTACGGCTTCCTCGAGGGCTCGGCCCAGGCCCGCCTGGCGAACTGGGCCACCAACCTCGCGGCGTTCCTGGTCTTCCTGCCACAGGGCGTCGTGCTGTGGCAGACCGGGCTGGTGCTCGGCGCGGCCAACCTCACCGGCTCCTACCTCGGCGCGCGGACGGCGGTGGCGCGCGGTTCCTCGTTCGTGCGCGCGTTCTTCGTCGTGGTCGTCGTCGGCTTCGTCGTGCGTATCGGCGGGGGACTGGTGGGGCTGTGGTGAGCTCCTACCTGGTGCCCGCCCGCGATGCCGAGGCCGAGATCGAGGTGAAGCGCTCGCGCTTCCTCGCCACCCTCGTGCGGGCCGCCGACGAGGGCGCCGCGCGGGCGCTCGTCGAGCAGAAGCGCCGCGAGCACTGGGATGCCCGCCACCACTGCTCGGCCTTCGTGCTCGGCCCGCCGCCGCACGCCGTCGAACGCTCCAGCGACGACGGCGAGCCGGCCGGCACCGCGGGGGCGCCGATGCTGGAGGTGCTGCGCGGGCACGACCTCTCCGACATCGCGGTGGTGGTCACCCGCTGGTTCGGAGGCACCCTGCTCGGTGCGGGCGGACTCGTGCGCGCCTACGGGGACGCCGTCCGCGCGGCCGTCGAGGCAGCCGGCACCCGGCGCCGCGAGCTGCTCGCGCACTGGGCCGTCGACCTCGACCACACCGAGGCGGGCCGCATCGAGAGCGAGCTCCGAAACCGGGATGCCGAGGTGCTCGACGTCGCCTACGGTGCCCGGGTGAGGTTGCTCTTCGGCTGCGCCCCCGACGACGGCGAGCGGTGGGCCGCCGTCCTGGCGGAGCTCACCGCTGGGCGCGCCGTCCCGGTCGTGGTCGGTGAGGGGTGGGTGGATCGGTGAGCGAGCGAGCGCATGGGTGCGTCGCCGGCGCCACCGCGTCAGCGGGGGCGACCCGGTGACGGAGGCTCGCAAACCCTTCTGGATCTCTGCGTTCCTCGACCAGGCGCCCGGGGAGGGCGAGGCGTCCGAGGCGTTCTGGGCCGCGGTCACCGGCACCTCCCTGTCGACCCGTCGCGGGGACGACGGCGAGTTCGCCACCCTCGTGCCGGCCGACGGCGACGACCACCTGCGGGTGCAGCGTCTGGCCGACGGGCCGCGCGGGGTGCATCTCGACCTGCACGTCGACGATGTGCGGGCAGGCGCCGACCGGCTGGCCGGGCTCGGTGCGGTGGAGGTGGCCGACCTCGGCCACATCATCATGCGCTCGCCGGGCGGCATGACCTTCTGCCTGGTCACCCATCCGTGCCGCGTGCGCACCTCGCCGGTCGTGTGGCCGGACGGGCATCGCAGTCTGGTCGACCAGGTCTGCCTCGACGTCCCCTCGGTGCTGTTGGACGCCGAGACCGCCTTCTGGTCGCGGGCTCTCGAGCTCGACGTGGTGGCCTCGGCGACGGCGTCGACGTTCCGTCCGCTGCGGCGTGATCCCGCTCTGCCGCTGCGGATCCTGCTGCAGGACATCGGGTCGGGCGACGTCGTCCGCGCCCACCTCGACCTCGCCACCGACGACCGTGCGGCTGAGGTCGCGCGGCACGGGTCGCTCGGCGCGCAGGTGGTCGCCGAGCACGCCCGCTGGACCGTACTGGCCGATCCGGTCGGCCGCGCATACTGCGTCACCGACCGCGATCCGTCGACAGGGCTGCTGCCGTGATCCCGCCGTCCGGTGACGAGATCACCCTGCTGCGGGCCTTCCTCGACGAGCAGCGGGCGACCGTGCGCCGCCAGTGCGCCGACCTGGACGCCGTCCACCTGGCCACGGCGCTGCCGCCGTCCTCGATCACGCTGGGTGGGCTCCTGAGCCACCTGGCGTTCGTGGAGGACCACTGGTTCTCCCACGTGCTGCTGGGGCGCCCTTACGCGCCGATGTGGGCGGAGATCGACTGGCGGGCCGACCCCGACCGCGACTGGGAGCTGGCGGCGGGCCGCGGGCCAGCCGAGTTGCTCGCGCTCCACGACGGAGCGATCGCGGCGTCGGAGGCGATCCTCGACGACGTGCTGGCCGCGACCGGCGGCGACCTGGACCGCCCGGCCGAGCGCTCCCGACACGGCCGCACTGTGAGTCTGCGCTGGATCCTGCTGCACCTCATCGAGGAGTACGCGCGGCACGCTGGTCATGCCGACCTCGTGCGCGAATCGATCGACGGAAGGACCGACCTGTGATCCGAGAGGCCACCCGCGACGACTGGCCCCGCATCTGGCCCTTCTTCTCCGCCATCGTGGCGGCGGGGGAGACCTACGCCTACCCCGAGGACATCACCTCCGAGCAGGCGGCCGCCCTGTGGCTGGAGGCGCCGCCCGCGCGCACCGTGGTGCTCGAGGAGGACGGCGTCGTGCTCGGCTCGGCCAAGATGGGACCCAACCGTCCCGGCCGCGGCGACCACGTCGGGACGGCGTCCTTCATGGTCTCCGACCAGGCGCGGGGTCGCGGCGTCGGACGACGGTTGGCCGAGCACGTGATCGCCTGGCACCGCGAGCAGGGCTACGCCGGGATCCAGTTCAACGCCGTCGTGGAGACCAACACGACCGCCGTGGCGCTGTGGCGCTCGTTGGGCTTCGAGATCATCGGCACGGTGCCCGGCGCCTACCGCTCGCGCGCGCATGGCCGGGTCGGGCTGCACGTGATGTACCTGGAGCTCGGCGAGGGGTGAGCTGAGCGCGGCAGCTCGTCACCGGCGTAAGTCTCGGCGGCCACCCGCCCGACCCCAGCGGCCCAGACCAGCGTGCCGCGGATCGTCGGCCGCACTAGCCTCGACGCAGCCGCCCAGCCGATCTCGAGGAGCCCGCCATGGCCGACACCCGCGCACCGCGCGCCACCGAGGTGCACGACGGCATCACGCTCCTGCTGGGACTCGTGGTGCTGATGCTGCTCTACCCGACGATGCTGCTGGCGGTCACGATGGGCTCCGCGGTCAGCGCGACGGCGGGCGCCGCCCTGCTGGTGGTCGCGCGCATCCCGATCGACCGGGTCTCGCGGGTGGTCAACCTGCTGGTCGCGCTCTGCGGTCTTGCTCTGCTGGCCGTGGGGCTGCGGGGCTTCTTCCTCTGACCTCAGGCCTCAGTCGGCGAATCCCGGCAGGTGCTCGGCGAGCATCGCGCGGAACGGCGCCTTGGTCTCCAGCTGGCTGAGCATGCCCAGGCCGCCGAGCCAGGTGCGGTGGATGAGCAGGTAGGACGGCGGCAGGTTCAGCTTGAGCGCGACGGTGTAGGCGGGGTCGCGGGGGTTGTTGATCTTGGCGAACGTGGCGCGCATCCACTCGCGGGAGAACTGGAACTCCTCGGTGCGCGCGGGCTCGACGAAGGGCGCCAGGTAGTCGAGCACGAGGTCGGCGTCGACGGTGGTGCGGTCCTTGATGAAGCCCTCGGCGCGCAGGGTGGCGACCAGGCCCTCGGCGTCCTGGTCGGCGGCCTTGCGCAGCAGCCGGCCCAGTGCCTGCGGCCACCCGCCGTCGAGCCGGGCGACGGCACCGTAGTCGAGCACCCCGAGGCGGCCCAGGCCGCCGTCGGGGCCGGGAATGATGCGGAAGTTGCCGGGGTGCGGGTCGGAGTGGAGCATCCCGGTGATCGCGGGGCCGGTGAAGAGGAAGCGGGCGAACAGCGCGCCGTAGTGGTCGCGTTCGGCCTCGGTGCCCTCGGCGATCACCTTGGCCAAGGAGGAGGTGCTCTCCAGCCACTCGGTGATCAGCACCTTCTCGCCGCCGTCGACCACGTGCGGCACCACGATGCCGGGGTCGCCCTCGTAGGCGGTGGCGAAGCCGCGCTGCGCGTCGGCCTCGAGGCGGTAGTCGAGCTCCTCGACGGCGCGGGTCTGCAGCTCCTCGATGAGCGGCTTGACGTCGATGCCCGGGATGAGCGGCGCGATGGTCTTGCCGAGCCGGCCGAGCTGCTTGAGATCGGCCTGCAGGGCGTCGGCCGCGCCGGGGTACTGCACCTTGACCGCGACCTCACGGCCGTCGTACCAGGTGCCCTTGTGCACCTGCCCGATGGACGCCGCGGCGGTCGGGCCGCCGTCGAGCCAGGTGAGCCGCTGCGCCCAGTCGGCGCCGAGTTCGGCGGCCAGCTGATCGCGGACGACGGCCGTGGGCATCGGCGGCGCGGAGTCCTGGAGCTTGGTGAGCTGCTCGCGGTACGGGGCGGCCATCTCCTCGGGCAGCGCCGCCTCGAGCACCGAGAGCGCCTGGCCGAACTTCATCGCCCCGCCCTTGAGCTCGCCCAGGGTGCGGAAGACCTGCTCGGCGGTGCGCTGCTGGATCTCCGACATCACGGCCTCGGCGGGCTTGCCGCCCAGCCGTTTGCCCAGACCGATCGCGTTGCGCCCGGCGAACGCCACGGGCAGCGCGGCGAGCTTGGCGGTGCGACGCGCGGCGTTGCGGGGCATCTCGGTCACAACCGCCATTGTGCCGGGGCCCGGCAAGCGGGCCCCGGCACGAACGGGATGAGATGGGACGGCGCTACGGCTGAGCGGGCGGCTCAGCCGGCAGCTCAGCCGGCGGCGTAGTCGCCGATCGCCCAGCCGCGCAGGATGCAGGTGGTGCCGTCGAGGCTGTCCTCCGCGGTGAGGTCGGCGGTGATGGTGACGCCGTCCGCGCTGCTGTAGCGCAGCTGGGCGACCTGGTCGCCGGGGTCGCCGAAGAACAGCTTCCGCTCGCCGGTGCCGGCGGTGAAGGTGTCGTAGAAGTTCGAGGTGTTCTGCGGGTTGCCGTCGGCGTCCTGGGCGATCCAGGTCAGCTCGGCGTCGTCGCTGACGGTGGTCGCGGTGAGGGTGATGATGTTGTCGGCGCCGCACTGCGCACGCAGGTTGAGGCCGTCGAAGTCGAGCACGGTGCTGCCGCCGGCCGGGTTGATCGGGGGCTTCTGGTAGCTGATCTTCACGATGGTGGCGCCGTTGAGGTTGCCGACCTGGAGGCTGTTCTCGTCGACCTCGACGCCGGTGACGGTGTTCTTCTTGAGGTCCTTGCCGAGCAGGGAGCGGTCCTTCACCTCCTTCGTCGTCACCACCATCGCGGCGTACGCGGTGCCGCTGGTGGCGACGAGCAGTGCCATGAGGGCGATCCAGAAGGCGGGGGTGCGTAGGGACTTCGACACGGGTGTTCCTCTCGGAGGGGTGGGAGTGGGCGAGCACACCCTCCCGGGCCGTGTTTGAGATTTCCTTGCGACGCAGGGCTCGATCAGGCGGTGTCCCACCGGAAGAGCCGGGCCGCGACCAGGGTGAGGACGACGGTGAACCCGAGCAGGATCAGCGCCGGGACGACGACCGCCGACGGCCCGTCTCCGCGCACCAGCACGTCGAGCATCCCCTCGTTGAGATGGCGCAGCGGCAGGCACTGTGAGACGACGTCGAGCCAGCGCGGAGCGCCGTCCAGGGGAAAGAAGGAGCCGCTGAGCATCGACATCGGCAGCACGAGGAAGTTCGCCATGTTGACCGCCCCCTCGGTGGTCTTGGCCACCGCACCCGAGAGCAGGCCCATCGCCATGAAGGACAGGGTGCCGACCAGCAGCAGCGGGACGCTGGACCACCAGGCGCCGTCCAGGCGCAGGCCGAAGAACGCCATCGCGACGCCGAGGAAGATCGCCATCTGCACCAACGAGATCACCAGCGTCACGAGCACCCGCGCCGCGACGACGGTGCGGGTGGAGACCGGGGCGAGTTGCAGGCGGCGCAGCAGCTTGGACTGTCGCCAGCCCTGCAGCGTGGCGGCGGCGCCGATCGCGGCACTGGTCGCCACGCCCCAGCCGAGCAGGCCCGGGGTGTAGTACTGGATGGAGGAGAGCGAGTCGTCCTCCACCGCGTCGACCTGGAGCTGGAAGCGGGACGGCGCTCCGCTGGCCGCCAGGTTCGCGGCATCCACGAAGGAGCGCAGCGTGCCCTGGGCGACCCCGGCGGTCACGGCGTCGACGTTGCTGTAGTGCAGCACGAGGGTGTCGCCGCGCATCTCCAGGGCGATGTCGGCCTTGCCTTCGCGCACCTGCTTCAGCGCGGCCGCGAGGTCGTCGGAGCGGGTGATCTCGAAGGACTGATCGAGCGACTCCCGCAGCTGCGGGCCCGCGTCGTCGATCGGCGGCACCGCGCCGACCTGGACGGCGTCCAGCTTGGGGGTGTCGCGGTCGCCCAACAGACCACCGAAGAGCACCAGGAACATCAGCGGGAAGACGATCGCGAAGAACACCGAGGTGCGGTCGCGGGAGAAGCCCCTCAGGATCGCCCGGGAGAGCGCCAGCAGCGGCGAGGTCGTGGTGCTCATGCGCGGTAGGCCCGACCGGTGCGGGCGAGGAAGACGTCCTCGAGAGTGCCGGTATGGACGCGGACGCCGTCGAGGCGGTCGACCGCGGCGAGGCGGGCCACCACGGTCGCGGGGTCGCGGGTGACGACGACGGTGGCGTCGTGCTCGTGCTCGATGGCGTCGACCCCCGGCCACTCGTGCGCCGGGAGATGGTCATGGGGCACGTCGCTGCCCGCCACGACGATCCGGGTGGGGGCGTCGAGCTCGCGCACCAGCGCGGCGGGGGTGTCGGCGACCAGTACGCGGCCGGCGTCCATGATCGCCACCCGCTGGCACAGCGTCTCCGCCTCCTCCATGGAGTGCGTCGTCAGCACCACGGTGCGGCCTTCGGTGTGGATGCCGCGCAGGAGGTCCCACAGGTTGCGCCGCGCCTGCGGATCGAGGGCGGAGGTGGGCTCGTCGAGGAACACCAGCTCGGGTTCGTGCACGAGGGCGCAGGCGATGGAGAGCCGCTGCGCCTGGCCGCCGGAGAGGTCCTCGACACGGCTGCCCGCCTTCTCGATGAGACCGACCCGCTCGAGCCAGTCGTCGACCCGCGCTGTCGGGACGCCGTACAGGGCGGCGAAGACCCCCAGTTGCTCGCGCGCGGTGAGCCGCTCGAAGAAGGACGACGCCTGGAGCTGCACCCCGATGCGCGGCAGCAGCCGCGGATTGCGTGGCCACACCGGTTCGCCGAGCACCCGGACGCTGCCGGCGTCGGGACGCCTCAGCCCCTCGACGGTCTCCAGCAGCGTGGTCTTCCCGGCCCCGTTCGGGCCCAGGATGCCCATGAACTCGCCCTCGCCGACGGTGAGGTCGACGCCGTCGACGGCGCGCACCTCTCCGTAGGCGACTGCGAGGCCCTCCACCTCGATCGCGTGTCCTCCCATGGACGCCACCCTTCCCTGGGAGGCCGGGTCTAGGCCAGCGGCTTTCGCCCGGCGTCGAGCCGCGCCTCGCTGCGGGCGATGAAGTCGGAGAGGGGTCCGGGCAGCTGCACCGAGCGCTCGCCCCAGTCGTAGACGACGCTGGTGCGGGCGATGAGGTCGTGCAGGGCGCGGTTGTCGCGTTGCACGATCGCGATCGCGAATCCGGCTCCGAGGGTCAGCACGCTGAAGGGCAGGGCGAGGGTACGCACGGCCGCCTGGCCGACGCCGAGGGTGCGGCCGGTGCGGTCGGTGACGCGCAGCCCCACCACGGTCTTGCCGAGGGTGCGCCCGGCGATCGCGAGACTGCCGAAGACGTAGAAGAAGCCCCACAGCACCAGCACCGTGGCGGCGAAGGGCGCCGCGTAGTCGCCGCTGAGCTGGCGGTTGAGCAGGGCCTGGGTCAGCTTGTCGAGTCCGGCGTAGCCGATGGTGTAACTGGTGATGACCGCCGTGATGTCGAGGGCCACGGCCGCGGCTCGGCTCAACGTGCCGGCGTAGTGGCCCGTGACGTTGCGGCGCGGACCGTCGGTCTCGACCGGGCCGTCGACCTCCAGCAGCGGCGGCCCGTTGCGTCGCGGCATCGGCGGACGACGCAGCACGCGCGTGAAGATCTGGTCGACACCGCGGTCGACCACCTTGTCGACGAGCACGTCGAGCCCGACCAGTTGGCGCCGGGCGACGTCGAGGGCCGATCCGGCGACCCGTCCGGTGCTCTCCGCGACGATGTCGGGCACGCCGGAGCGCCGCACGATCGCCTCGAGGTCGACACCCGCGAGGAACGCCTCGACGTCGACGCGCGCCAGCAGCCGGTCGACGTCGACCTGGTCGAGCAGCCGGTCGACGTCCACGCGGTCGAGCAGGCGGGTGGTGTCGACGCGGTCGAGCACGCGGTTCACGTCGATGCGGTCGAGCAGCCGGTCGACGTCGATGCGCTCGAGGACGGCGTCGAGGTCGACGTTGTCGAGCACCACGTCGTCCACGGCGTCGACGAGCCGGCCGGTGACCGAGCCCGCCATCCGTCCCAGCAGGCTGCGCCCGCCCGGCTGCCCGGCGGTCTCATCAGGTGCATCGCTCACGGCCCGAGCGTAGGAGAGGCGCAGAATGCGTTCCATGCGCGTGCCCTCCCCGATCCGTCCGTCCGGCCGCTCCCGACGCGGTGGCGTCGTCGGCGTCCTCGCGGCGCTGGCCGCGGTGGCGGCGCTGCTCGCCGTCCCGGCGGCGCCGGTGCAGGCACGGGCCGGTGGGCTCGACGACCCCTTCTACGACTACACGGGCTCGACGCCGCTGGCCGACCTCGCGCCCGGCACGGTGCTGAACACCCGCACGGTGCCCTACTCGATCCAGGGGCTCCCGCTGCCGATCACCGCGACGCAGCTGCTCTACCGCACCGAGGACGCGCTCGGCCGCCCGGTCGTCAACGCGACCACGGTCGTGAAGCCGCTGGTGCCGCTGGGCGAGCCGAAGGTGCTCTCCTACCAGTCGTTCTACGACTCGTTGAACCCCGCCGACCAGCCCTCGACCGTCATCGCCGGCGGGCAGGGACTCGGCGCCGGCAACGTGAACGTCGAGACCCTCATCTTCGCCCCGGCCCTGCTGGCCGGCTTCACGATCAACATCCCCGACACCCAGGGCCAGCAGGCCGACTTCGCCGCCGGACCCGAGTACGGCGTCACCACCATCGACTCGCTGCGCGCCATCTCGCGCAGCGACGCCACCGGCGTCGGCACCTCGGCGAAGATCGGGCTGCTCGGCTACTCCGGCGGTGCGATCGCCAGCGAGTGGGCGGCCGAGCTGGTCGCCGAGCGGGCACCGGCCATCGCCCGGCGCATCGTCGGGACGGCGATCGGCGGCGTCCTGGTGAAGCCCTCGACCAACCTGCACTACATCAGCGGCTCGCAGGTGTGGGCCGGGGTCGCGCCGATGGCGCTGGTCGGCATCGCGCGCGCCTACGACCTCGACCTGTCGCCGTACGTCAACGCACGCGGCCGGGCGATCATGAAGAAGCTGCAGAACGCCCCGATCTCGCAGGTGCTCGGCTTCTACCCCGGACTCACCTGGACCGACATCGCCAAGAAGCGGTACCCGACGCCGGAGTCGGTGCCGGTGTACGTGCGCATCGCCAACCAGCTGATCATGAGCACCGGCGGCACCCCGACGTCCCCGATGTTCATCGGCCAGGGCACCGGCGGGGAGCTCGAAGGCACCGCCGCGGGCGGCCCCGGCATCGGCAAGGGCGACGGCGTCATGGTCGCCGGCGATGTGCGCAGCCTCGCGCGGCGTTACTGCGACCGCGGCGTGACGCTCCAGTACCGGCAGTACCCGCTCTCGCACTTCACCACGGTGGCGCTCTGGCTGCCCGAGGCGTACGGCTGGCTGCTCCAGCGGTTCGCCGGCGTCGCGGCGCCGTCGAGCTGCGGGTCGATCGCCGCGGGCAACTCGCTGGCGCCGATCAGCGTGGAGCGCTGAGGCTCACGCCCACGCGGTCGTCGGCTGGAGCACGGCCTCGGCCAGCGCCTCGGTGCGCAGCGCCGAGATCTCGTGGTACTCGGGGTCGGCCACCATGCGGCTGAACGCGGCCCGCGAGGGGTAGCGCACCAGCAGGACGGCGTCCCACTGCTGGCCCTGCTCGGCCACCATCGCGGTGCCGCCGTCGCCCGCGTAGACGACCTCGGCGCCGTACCGCGGCAGGAAGGTCTCGACCATCGCCTCGGCGTAGCGCAGGTAGGTCTCGCGGCCGCCGGGGGCGAACCGCAGCAGGTTGAGCATCACGACCGGCCCGTCGTCGTCCTCGGAGAGGAAGCGCTTGAGGTCGGCACCGGTGGGATCGATCGCCATGGCGGCACCCTCCCACAGGCTTCCTACAGGCTTCTCGATTCGGGGCATCTGTCCCGTTCGGTGGCCCCACACTGGCGGCGTCCATGTTCACCCTGGGGAGGGAGACCCACATGAACAGCATCCTCACGCGCCTCGGCGTCACCGCCGCGGCCGCCTGCCTCGTGACGGCAGGAGCGACCGGGGCCGCCTCGGCCCACGGCGGCCACGGCGGGCCCGGTGGCCACGGCGGCGGCCACGGACCGGGCGGCGGCGCCGCCATCGGTTGCGGTATCAAGGGCGGCCATGCGGTCGTCGACGGTCGCGATGGCGGTCGCGGCGGCGGCAAGGGCGGCCACGGCGGCTCGACCGCCGACCTCGCCACCCAGCAGGCCCGCCTCACCGCGGCGATCACCGCGCTCGGCACCTGCCTCGACGACCTGACGGACGCCGACGCGCTGGCCGACCTCGGTGCCGACGACGCCGCTGCCATCACCGCGAACGCCACCGCCGACCACGCGGTGCTCGACGGCCTCGCCGCCACCGTCGCGGCCGCCACGACCACCGACGACCTCGCCATCGTGAAGTCGACTCTGGCCGGCTTCCGGGTCGGCACCTACAAGCTCGCGGTCAAGGCCGTGGAGAAGGCCGACGAGCTCACCGCCACCATCGCCGACCTCGTCACCGCCAACGCCGGGGACGCCGATGCGCTCGCCGACCTCGCCACCGCCCAGACCTCGGTCGACGAGGCGAAGGCCGACGCCCTGGCCCTCACGGCGTCCAGCACCCGCGACGACGTCCGCGCCGTCTTCGAGGCGTTCAAGGCCGCGCACGACCTGATCGAGCCGCTGGAGGGCTGAGCCCGGTCGCGTCTCGGGTGCGGGTCCTCGCGGCTCCGCCCGCACCTCAGCCACCGGGTGGGAGAACCTCCCGGTGGCTGAGGTGCCCGAGCCCCGGGGCGAGGGCCTCGAAGCCCGGTGAGACGGACGCCGTCCGGTACCGGAGGGCGTTCGGGTGCCGGGGCTTCGAGGCTCCGCCCACACCTCAGCCACCGAGCCCATCCGGTGGCTGAGGTGCCCGAGCCCCTGGGCGAGGGCCTCGAAGCCCGGCGAGACGGACGCCGACCGCCACCACAGCGGTCGGCAGCGCAACGGGGGCGCAATCTGGACCGGTTTCCGGTATAGACCGGGGCTGATCGCGCCCCGGTGGCCGGAGAACGCGTGTTTCACTGCGCTGCTGGCTCAGGATCGGTGGTCCTGGGTCGCCCCGCCCTCCCCGGTTGCCCAGCAGTGAAGGACCCGTCCCATGCGGTCTGCCCCCCGTTCGAACCGACCCTCCGTGCGTGCCGGTAGAGCGTCGCGGTGGCGTCGTCCGCTGATGGGTGGCTTGGTCCTGGCCGTTGCGTGGGGTGTCTCGCCGACGCAGCCGGTGGTGGCGGCGACGGTCCCTGCTACGACCTTCGCGAGCCTGCAGCAGACGACCTCGACGTGCACGGGTGCGACGACGGTGGTGCTGTCGAACGATGTGTCGGGATCAGGCACGTTGAGCATCAACTGCGACCTGACCCTGGATCTGAGCGGCCACAACCTCGGCGCCGACCTGATCACGGTCGGTACGGGTCTGTCGTTCACCCTGACCGATGCGACGACCTCGGGCGCGGCCGGGACGGCGACGCTCGCGCGGGGTATCCGTGCCGATGGTGCCTCGATCACGCTCACAGGACGGTCCCATGTCAAGGCGACCGGTACGGATGGCTATCCCGCGATCGGTGCGCTCTCGACGACCCCGGCGGTGGCCATCACGGTGGAGGGCGATGCGGTCGTCGACGCCGACGGCACGCAGAACGGTCAGGGTATCGGTGGGGGTCCGATCACGATCCAGGGCCATTCCGTGGTCGACGCCACGAGCGCCGGCAGCGGTGCGGCGATCGGCGCCGCCAGGGCTGCCTTCTCGCCGGCGATCACGATCGGTGGGGACGCCACCGTGACCGCCACTGGCGGCCTCCTCGCGGCAGGCATCGGGAGCGGCTGGAACCCCAGCCTCTGGACCGGTCCCGTGGTGATCAAGGACCGTGCCGTGGTGACCGCTGTCGGCGGAGTGGGAGCGGCCGGGATCGGCACTGGTCGCTCGGGGTTCTTCGGCGGCACGATCGTCATCGGGGCCGGCACGACCGTGACGGCCACGGCAGGCTCATCCTCGAGTGGCGACTTCCCCGCGGCCATCGGCGGCGGTGCGAACACGTCCTACTCCACCAACGGGTCCACCACGATCGCCGGCACGGTGACGGCCATCAGCGAGTACTCGGCCGTCGGGATGGGAACGTTCAGCGGCGATCCTCAGCTCGGATCGGGCGCGATCACCATCAAGACGGGTGGGGTGTTGCGGGTCCCGGCCGCGAACATCGTGTTCCCGAACGGCTACGGGAGTCAGCTGGTCGTCGAGAAGGGTGGGCTGATCACCGGGTCGGGCGGCCCCTCGCCGACCTACGGGGGCATCGTCGGGAATGGAGTGGTCCAGAACGACGGCGTCATCGATCTGCCGACGGCGAAGGTGCTGGCGCCGGTCGCGGGGCACGACTACCGACTCGACCTGAACGCGAACGGCGGGTCGGTGTCGCCGTCCTCGGTGACGGTGTTCGCCGACACCCTGGCCAACGGCAACCGGACGCTGCCAACGCCGACGCGTCCCGGCTACGCGCTCACCGGCTGGAACACCCAGGCCGACGGGTCCGGGACGACGGTCGACCGCTCGACCGATCTGACCCAACTGCTCCCGGACTCGACCGGCGCGCCGACGTCCCGGACGCTGTACGCCCAGTGGTCCCTGATGACCAGCGTGACGACCTTCGACGATCTGGCGGTCGTCGCGGACTCGTGCACCTCGCCGACCACGGTGCGCCTCGATGCTTCCTTCAACGCCACCGGGCGTCTCTTCGTTGATTGCGACCTCACGATCGACATCGCCGGCCGCAGCGTGCTGCTCGGCGGCATCACCGTCCGCTCGGGAACACTCACCATCACCGACACCACGCCGAACGGCCAGCAGAACGGCTTGCTCAATCTCGGAGGGGTCGCCCTCCCCGGGACTGATCTCGTGATCACCGGTCGGGCTCATGTGATCTCGGACGCTCCGTTCGGTCAGAACGGCGCGGGCCTCGGCAACATCGCCAACGAGCCGGGCGCGTCCATCACGATCGACGGCGCCGCCACCGTAGCGGCGACGAGCCGGGGCACCGGCCCGGCGATCGGCGGTGCCTCCGTGACCATCCGGGGGAGCGCCGTCGTGAACGCCACCTCCACCGGGACGGGTGCGGCCATCGGCGGCGGTGACGGCCAGGCGACGGCTCCCATCACGATCGGTGGTACGGCCCGGGTCACCGCGATGGGCAGCTTCGGGGGGACAGGCGGTGCTGCCATCGGTACCGGACGCGACGGTACGTGGGCCGGAGACGTCACCATCTCCGACAACGCCAACGTCGACGCGACCGGGGGGACCGGGGCAGCGGCGATCGGGGGCGGGAAGAACGTCGGCGGTGGCGTCGTCCGCATCGGTACGGGCACGACGGTCTACGCAGTCGGCCTCGGACCGGTGGCGGGGAGCAGGTCGACCGGCGCGACGATCGGAGCGGGTGCCGACGCCGACGGCGGCACCGTCACGATCGCCGGCACCGTGACCCTTCAGAGCTTCTACACCGCGCTCGGTGTCGGTCTGGGCCCCGACGGGGTCGCCTCTCGTCGATTCGGGACGGTGACGATCGCGACGGGCGGACGCGTCAACGGGCCCGCCCCTCTCTTCGTGACGGAGTCCGATCCGAACGGGCCCGAGCTGATCATCGAGAAGGGTGGGTTCGTGGCGGTCACCAGGTCGATCCTCGGAGGAACGACGACCGGCCAGATCCTGAACGATGGTGCGATCTCGCTGGGTTCGGCCTCGGTGAGTGTGCCCGTCCAACATCGGAACTACCGGTTCTCGCTGGTGCTGGACGCCGGTCAGGCTCCGTTCCTGACCACCCTCGTCCTCGCCGACACCGTGTCGGCTGCGAGTGCCTTCCTCCCGGAGCCGTTCGCACGGGCCGGCTTCGCCTTCGGAGGATGGAACACCAAGGCTGACGGTTCGGGAGCCACGATCTCCAAGACGACCGACCTCACCACGATCCTCCCAGACGCCCCCGGGGCCCCGACCGAGCAGACGCTCTACGCCATCTGGTTGCCGCTGACGTCGGTCAGCACCGCCGCCGACCTCGCGGGAGTGTTGAGAGGATGTTCCGACACCGAACCCCCGCTCAGGATCACCGTTGCGGCACCGATCACGGCAAAGTCCTCCGAGATGGTGGTGAACTGCAACGTGGTGCTCGATCTGCACGGGAACGACGTAGCGGTCCGCAACGTGGTGATCGGAGCGGGGAAGACCTTCGAGGTCACCGACTCGACGCCGGTATCGAGCCAGGTTGTCGCGGGGACCTTCACGGCGGATGGGAGCAACTCGAGCACTTTCTTTGCCGGGATCCGGACAACAGGCGCGACGTTCCGGGTCTCCGGAACCGCGAAGGTCGTCGCACGCGGCACTGATGGTTCGGGTTTCAGAGGCGCAGGCATCGGCGGGGACTTCCAGGGCGCAGGTGGTTCGGTCGTCATCAGCGACTATTCCGTCGTGAGTGCCTTCGGTGGCCGTGGAGCCGCCGGTATCGGTGCCGGCTCATACGCACGGTCGGGGGGCGAGGTGACGATCCAGGGACATGCGGTCGTCGATGCTCACGGACTGGGCGGGGCCGCCGGTATCGGAGGTGGCTTCGCTGACGTGGGTGTGGATGCCCCTTCCGTGACGCTTACCGTACGAGGCGACTCCCGCGTGACTGCTGTCGGCGATGGGGGAGCCGGGATCGGCGCCGGCTACTTCGGCAGCGGCGGGACCGTCACGATCGGTGATCGGGCCGTAGCGGTCGCCACGGGTGTGGTCGGGGTCGGTGGGGTGTCGTTGGGTGCTGAGTCGGGAGGGTCTGTCACGGTGGCTGGCACGCTCGTCGCCTCGGGTACGTTCTCGGCTCTGGGGACGCATTCCGGCGAGCTGTTCGGCTCGGTCGTGGTGAAGAGCGGCGGCGTGCTGCGGCTGCCGTCGGGTCCGTTGGTGATCCCGGATTCGAACTCCTCGGGTCCGGAGATCACGGTGGAGCCCGGTGGTCTGATCACGGGTTCGGATGCCCCGTTGCCGACGTACGCGACGATCTCGGGTGCGGGGCAGATCCAGAACGGTGGTCGGATCCTGATGCCCGCGTTGAACGTGGGCGTGCCGGTGACGAAGCGGAACTACGCCATCTCCTTCGACCTCGACGGTGCGGCGGGCTC
Source organism: Nocardioides fonticola (assembly GCF_039536805.1). Lineage (NCBI taxonomy): Bacteria > Bacillati > Actinomycetota > Actinomycetes > Propionibacteriales > Nocardioidaceae > Nocardioides > Nocardioides fonticola. The sequence continues at coordinate 160,727 of NZ_BAAAZH010000003.1, forward strand.
GCAGCCGTCCTCGACGACGGTGTTCGCGGACACGGTCACCAACGGTGGTCGGGACTTCCCGGCCGATCCGGTGCGGCCGGGGTTCACGTTCGCCGGCTGGAACACGAAGGCCAACGGAACCGGCACGACGGTGACCGGTGCGACCGACCTGACGGCGGTGCTGGCGGATGCTGCGGGTGCGGCGACGTCCCAGACGCTGTACGCGCAGTGGCGGGTTCTGTCATCGGTCGGCACGTTCGACGATCTCGCGGGTGTGCTGGGTGGTTGCTCGGCCACGGATCCGCCGTTGACGGTGACGGTGACAGCGCCCATCTCGGCGGCGTCGTCGGAGTTGTCGGTGAACTGCAACGCGGTGCTCGACCTGCACGGGAACGACGTGAAGGTCCGCAACGTCGTGATCGGGGCGGGGAAGACCTTCGAGATCACCGACTCGACGCCGGTGTCGAGCCAGGGCGTCGCGGGGACGTTCACGGCGGATGCCTCCATCGTCACGAACCTTGCAGCAGCAGCCATCCAAACCACCGCGGCGACATTCCGCGCTTCCGGCACGGCGTCCGTGGTCGCCCGTGGCGCACTCGGGCCCAACGACACCGGTGCAGGGATCGGTGGCGGCTTTCGGGGTGCCGGCGGCACGGTCGTGATCGGTGACCATGCGGTCGTGAGTGCCTTCGGCGGCAACGGTGCTGCAGGAATCGGAGCTGGTGGTTCAGCAAGGTCAGGTGGGACGGTGACGATCGAGGGCGACGCCGTCGTTGACGCCCGTGGTGCTCGCCTGGGCGCTGGCATCGGAGGCGGATCCGCGGATAGCGGGTTCCTTGTACCTTCGGTGACCCTTGTCGTCCGCGATCGAGCACGTCTGACGGCAATCGGGGCCTCCGCAGCTGGCATCGGAGCTGGCGTCTACGGCAATGGCGGCAGTGTCGTGATCGCCGATCAAGCCGTCGTCGCGGCCTCGGGGCTGGTCGGCGTCGGCGGGATCGATGTGAATGACATTCCGGACACCTCGGGTGGCTCCCTCACGGTCTCAGGAACCCTCGTCGCATCAGGAACGGCCTCGGCTCTGGGCACAAACCGACAGAGCGGCGTCTTGTTCGGTTCGGTCGTCGTGAAGTCGGGTGGTGTGCTGCGGTTGCCGTCGGGTCCGTTGGTGATCCCGGATTCGAACTCCTCGGGTCCGGAGATCACGGTGGAGTCGGGCGGCCTGATCACGGGTTCAGATGCCCCGTTGCCGACGTACGCGACGATCTCGGGTGCGGGTCAGATCCAGAACAGTGGTCGGATCCTGATGCCCGCGGTGAACGTGGGCGTGCCGGTGACCAAGCGGAACTACGCAATCTCCTTCGACCTCAACGGTGCGGCGGGTTCGCCGCCGTCCTCGACGACGGTGTTCGCGGACACCGTGGTCAACGGTGGTCGGGACTTCCCGGCCGACCCGGTGCGGCCGGGGTTCACGTTCGCCGGCTGGAACACGAAGGCCAACGGAACCGGCACGACGGTGACCGGTGCGACGGATCTGACGACCGTGCTGGCGGATGCTGCGGGCGCGGCGACGTCTCAGACGTTGTACGCGAAGTGGCAGATCAAGTCCTCGGCCACCACGGTCGAGGATCTGATCGGCATCGCGGGTGGGTGCACCTCGGCGACAACGTTGACGTTGCCGGTGGACATGACGACGACTGCGCGTCTGTTCGTGTCGTGTGATCTGACGATCGATCTGGCTGGCCACAGCCTGAGCGTGGGGGCGGTCACGGTGCCGACGAACGCGAGGTTGCGGATCACCGACAGCACGGTCGACAAGGCTGCTGCTGGTCTGTTCACGGTCGCACATGGCCTTCAGGTCGCCGGTGGTTCGGTGACGATCGACGGCACGGCGCGGGTGAGGGCGACCGGGGACGGGTCGTTGCCGGCGATCGGTCCGGGGCCGGGGTCGAACGGCTCGGTGCTGATCGGCGGTGACGCGACGGTGGTCGCGACCGGCGATGGCACGGCGGGCAACAGCAATGCCGGTATCGGTGGTGCGGTGACGATCAAGGACCGCGCCGAGGTGACGGCCACGGGCAGTGTCGGGGCAGCCGGTATCGGAAGCCGCAAGGAGACCAACCAGACGCAGGCGATCCTGATCCAGGGCAGTGCGGTGGTGACGGCGACCGGTGGTGCTGGTGCCGCGGGAATCGGGTCCGGTGAGGCGGGCAATGCCGGCACGATCACGATCGGTGCGGGCACCACGGTGACGGCGACCGGCACCGGGGTGCAGTTCCCGGGGCCGGCGGGCATCGGTGGGGGCGCCTACGGTGCCGGTGGTGTGGTGACGATCTCCGGCACGGTGACGGCGTCCGCGCCGTTCAGCGCGGTCGGTGGGGGATCCTCCGACAACGGTGTGGCCGCCACGGGGTTCGGTCTGGTGACCATCAGGTCTGGTGGTGTGCTGCGGGTGCCGTCCGGTGAGGTGCGCATCCCGGACACCTTCTCCGGCGCGTCTGAGTTCGTGGTCGACGCTGGTGGCCTGGTGGCGGGTTCGGTGCCGGACACGAACGGTGCGTCCACCTACGCGACGATCCGCGGGGGTTCTGCCACGACGGGTCAGATCAGCAACAGCGGCGTGATCACGCTGCCGTCGGCGAACGTGCTGGTGCCGGTGACGAGGCGGAACTACGCGTTGTCGTTCGACCTGAACGGTGCGGCCGGCACGGCGCCGGGGTCGGTGACGGTGTTCGCGGACACAGTCACCAACGGGGGCCGGGTGTTCCCGACGTCGCCGTCGCGACCCGGGTTCACGTTCGCAGGGTGGAACACGAAGGCGGACGGCACCGGCTCGACGGTGACGGCGTCGACGGACCTCACGCAGCTGCTGGCGAACGCGCCGGGTACCGCCACCGCGCAGACCCTCTACGCACAGTGGACGCCGTTGAGCTCGGTGAGCACGGTTGCCGATCTCGTGGGTCTGCTGGCCGGGTGCACGGCGGTCGACCCGCCGCTGCCGGTCACGGTCACGGCCGATCTGGACCTGTCCTCGAGCGAGTTGGTGAGCAACTGCAACATCGTGCTCGATCTGAACGGTCACTCGGTGTCGGTGCGTGATGTGGTGCTGAAGCCGGGGACGACGTTGGAGGTCACGGATTCCTCGACCGCTCCGACGCCGCCGGGTGTGCTCACGGTTGATGCGTCGGGGACGTCGGGTCTGCCCGGCATCACGAACGGTGGTGCGGATCTGGTCGTGTCGGGTCGGGCGACGGTCTCGGTCGTCGGTGGTGCTGGTGCATCGGCGATTGGGGACCCGACCAACGGCTTGGGCACGGTGACGGTGAAGGACGGCGCGACGCTGCGGTTGCCGTCGGGTCAGCTGGTGGTGCCGGACTCCAACAGCGGCTCGAAGCCGGAGATCGTGGTCGAGAAGGGCGGTGTGATCTCGGGGTCGGGTGGTGCCTCGCCGACGTACGCCTCGATCGTGGGTCCGGGTGGCGGTGCGCCGTCCGGGTCGATCTCGAACGCCG